>NZ_DASSRP010000414.1:0-9744 GCF_035701725.1 Bradyrhizobium sp. | reverse complement strand
TGATGAAGACGTTCGACATCGACCAGAGTGGCGAAGCCTCAGGCAGTGGCTCATCGACGGTACAATCCAGCGCAGCGCCCTTGATCGTTCCGTTGCGCAGCGCCTGGATAAGGGCCTGCTCGTCGACGCAAGCGCCGCGCGCCATATTGATCAGATAGGAAGTCGCCTTGAAACGCGACAACGCCGCCTCGCCGATGATGTTGCGGGTCTCGTCGGTCAATGCACAGGTGAGCGCGACAAAGTCGGCGCGCGGCAGGATTTCGTGAAACTTTGACGAGGCGTGAACTTCGTCCGCATGTCCCTTGTTCGAAAGATCGCTGCGGCGAAGGCCGATGACATTCATGTCGAAGGCCTTGGCGAGCTTCGCAAGCCGGCCGCCGATGCGGCCCATGCCGAAGATGAGAAGGGTCTTTCCCGCCAGTTCGTCTTCGCGAAGCGCATGATCGCTCTGCATCGGACGCCAGAATTTCTTCGCCTGGTTGTCGCGCGCCTCCGGCAATCGCCGCGACATCGAAAGGATCAGGCTCATCGCGTGATCAGACACCGCGTTCATGTTGACGCCCTGCGCGCTCGCCAGCCGCACGCCGCCGGCCTTGAGCACCTCAAGATCGTACTGGTTGATGCCGGCGCTGATCGATTGGATGAATTTCAGGCGCGGCGCTTTCGCAAGCAGGTTGTTTTTCCAGAAGCCCGACACCACGACGACATCGGCTTCGGCGATCCGCCGCTCGAACTCGTCCGACGTCGTGACTTCGAAACCCTTGATGCCGGTGTCGAATGCGTCGAATGCCGCCTTCACCCGATACGCGGGATGTCCGAAACAGACCACCAGATTTTCACGGGATGGGAAAGTCACCTGATCTTCTCCTGAACTGGAAAGGCGAGAACTGCGGCGCCTGTCTTCCTGCCTGACCGATCGACACTAACATCAGGGAAGACCGCGCCAGCAGCGATTATGAAGGGTTGGATTGTCCGACCTGATATGCTGTCATATCATTACTCGTAAGGGTGGCCACTTCTTTCAGGAAGCAGGACGGCCGATGATTTCCGTCGAGTCGGTCAGTAAATGGTTCGGGGACCATCAGGTCCTTCGCGACTGCACCCTGAACGTGGATAGCGGCGAAACGGTCGTGATCTGCGGCCCGTCGGGATCCGGCAAAAGTACGCTCATCAAGTGCATCAACGGGCTGGAGCCGATCCAGAACGGATCGATCCATGTCGACGGCGAAGAGGTCATCCAGTCGTCCGCGGCGCTGCTGCGCCTGCGCCGCAAGGTCTCCATGGTGTTTCAGAGCTTCGAGCTCTATCCGCATATGAAGGTGATCGACAACATCACGCTGGCGCCGGTGGTGGCGCTGCGGCAGGGCAAGGCGAGAGCGACCGAGAAAGCGAAAGCGCTGCTCGCGCAAGTGGGGATGGCCGCTTATGCGGAGCGTTGGCCGGCGAGCCTTTCGGGCGGGCAGCAGCAGCGCGTGGCCATCGCCCGCGCGCTTGCGACCGAGCCCCTCGCGGTCTTGTTCGACGAACCGACCTCGGCGCTCGATCCCGAAATGATCAAGGAAGTGCTCGACGTCATCAGGTTGCTGGCGCAGACCAACATGACGCTGGTCATCGTGACCCACGAGATGGGCTTTGCGCGCAACGTCGCCGACAGGATCGTCTTCATGGAAGACGGCGCGATCATCGAGGATACGCCGACGACCCAGTTCTTCGCCCATCCCAAAAGCGAGCGCGCGACAAGATTCCTGGAGCGCATCCTGACGCATTAGAGCAAGGCACCGACGACCATCAGCGAGCAAGAAAAGGAAACGGGCATGAGAGCAACGACCCATCAAGCGCCATCCGCCGATCGTCGCGGTTTCCTGGCCGCCGGCGCGGCGGGTGTCGCGGCGCTGCTGGCGGCTTCGCCCACCAAAGCGGCAGATGCCGCCGAAGACACGCTCGACAAGATCAAGAACTCGGGCGTGATGAATATCGGCATACGCGAAGCAGCCCCGCCCTACGGTTTCAAGGATGCCAATGGCGAATATCAGGGCTTCGCCACCGACATCGGCAAGGCGATCTATGCCGCGGTCAACAAGGAGCTGGGCGGCGCGATCAAGCTCAATTACGTCGCCGTGACCAGTCAGACCCGGATTCCGCTGTTGCAAAACGGCGCCATCGATCTCGAAGCCGGCGCCACCGTCATGACGATCGGTCGCTCCAGGGTGGTCGATTTCAGCATTCCTCATTTCGTCACCAGCACGAGCGTGCTCGTCCTGGCCGGCAGTCCGATCAAGGAGGTCGCCGATCTTGCCGGCAAGCGCGTCGGGATTCCGCAGGGCGGTCTCGAGGCGGCGCTGTACAAGACGGCCAACGAGGCCGGCTCGTTCACCAGCCCGGTGAAGACGATCGGTTTTCCCGATCACAGCCAGGGCATCACCGCGCTGCAGACCGGAACGGTCGACGCCTATAGTTCGGACGAGCCGATTCTGTACGACGTCGGCCGCGACCGTTCGCAATTCCGGATCGTGCCGCTGAAGATGAACGCCGCCACACAGACCCTGCTGATCCGGCCGGGCAGCTCGAAATTCAAACGCATCGCCGATCAGACGATCGCCCAACTGTGCAGCTCCGGCGAATGGGAAAAGCTGTATCAGCGCTATTTCGGCGAGGGCGGGTTCAAGATGCCGCTACCGGAAGCCGGAAAGTTTCTGGTGCAGATGAATTCCTGGCCGGCCTGAGCACTGCCTTGGCTCGCGCGCGAACCTTCCTGCCCGGATCGAGATGCCGACTAGAAATGCAGTACGGGAATGATTGACTGGTCCGTTCTATGGCAGGGGCCAAATGGCAGGACCCTGCTTGACGCGCTGCTTCTGACTTTCCAGATCGCGGCTGTCTCCTGGGTGCTGTCGATGCTGCTCGGGATCGGCATCGGACTATTGCGCGAAGGGCCCGTCATCGCGCTGCGCTTCGTTGGAACGGTCTATGTCGAGATATTCCGGAATATTCCGCTGCTGGTTCAGCTCTTCTTCGTCTATTTCATCTTTCCCCGCATTCTGCCGGCCTTCGCCAAGCAGGTGCTGTTCAACTACGGCTGGGAGATCGCGGCCGCGATCATCACGCTGTCGCTGTACTCTTCGGCCAAGATCGCCGAACTGGTCAAATCGGGCTTCAACACCATCGGCCCCGGTCTGCGCATGGCGGCGGCCTCCAGTGGCCTGACCTGGTGGCAAGCCCAGCGGCATATTTTCCTGAACCTGCTGCTACGCACCATCACGCCCGGGCTGGCGTCGGAATTCGTCACCATCTTCAAGGGCTCCTCGCTGGCGATGGCGGTCGGCGTCGCCGAGACGACCTATGTGACGCGCCAGCTCGGGACCGAAACCTTCCAATGGCTGCCGGTCAATGTCTACGCCAGCGCCGTCTACCTGTTGTGCGCCTGGGCAATCGCCGCGGTGATGCTGCTGGTCGAAAAGCGCATCGCCATTCCCGGACGGATCGGCGGTTGAGCCATGCACGAATATCTCGCGATGCTGCTGGCCCTGCTCCGCTACAACGTCACGCTGACCTTGCTCGCGGTCGCCATCGCGCTTCCGGTCTCGTGCGCGTGCGCCTTTGCGCGCCTCTCGCGCGTCGGCTGGGTCGCCCTCTCGATGCGTATCTATGTCAACACGCTGCGGAGCATGCCGCTGGTGATGGTCATGTTCTGGATCTACATGATCGTTCCGATGATCTCGGGGCGCGCGCTCTCCGCCTACTTGGCGGCCTTGATCGCATTGACCTGCTTTGAGGTCGCCTATTTCACCGAAATCGTGCGCGCCGGGGTGCAATCGATTTCGTCCAACCAGTTTGCCGCGGCGGTCGCGACCGGACTGTCACGGTTTCAGGCGGCGCGTTACGTCGTCATTCCTCAGGCCTTGCGGCGCATGCTGCCGGCACTGCTGACGCAATCGCTGATCGCCTTTCAGGATTCCACCATCTCCAGCATCATCGGGGTGCCCGAGATGCTGCAGGAAGCCACCATCATCAATGCGCGCGAGCAGTCGCCGGTCTACTATTACGCGCTGCTGGCGCTGACCTTCCTGGTGATCTGCTACGGCACGAGCATCGCCGTGCGGCGGCTCGAGACCCGCCTGCGCGTGGACGCGCAGCGGGGAAAATCATGGCAGACGTAAAGTCTAGCCCGCGACCGGCAACGCCGTCGCCGCCGGCTGCTGCCAGGGCCGCTGCGATGAGGCGAGCCCGATCAGCCGGCCCTGGATGTAGTCGCAGCCCCAGTCGCGCAGCAGACTGGCGGCTTCCTCGTCCTGCACCCATTCGGCGACCGTCTTGATGTCGAGCCGCCGCGCCAGATCGATCAGCGTCTGCACGAAGGCGCGGTCGTCGGGGACGCGCGCGATATTCTGCACAAAGGCGCCGTCGATCTTCACAATATCGACGCCGAGCTTGCGCAGGTTGCGGAACGAGGTGTAGCCGGCGCCGAAATCGTCAATGGCAATGCGGCTGCCGAAATTCTTCAGCCGCGTGACAAAGCCGCGGACGTCGTCGACGTCCTGGATCGCAACCGTCTCGGTGATCTCCACGATCAAGCGTTCGCCGGCGCCGGGATGAGCGCGCATCAGCGTTTCGATCGAGGTCCACCAGTCCGGATCCATGGTGGTTTCCGGCGAGATATTGAGGCTGAGCTGGACGTCGGGCGAAGCCGCGAGTTCAGCGACCACGAGTTCGAGCACGCGGTGATCGACCAGGCGGATCAACCCGAGCCGTTCGGCGACCGGCACGATGTCGGGCGCCAGCAGCATCTGGCCGTCGTGCTGCTCCATCCGGACCAGGCACTCATAAAACGACGCCTTGCGCGCGCGGGCGTCCACCACCGGTTCGAACGCCATGGCGATGCGGCGCTCGTTGAGCGCGGTGACGATCTCGTCGGTGACGCGGATGTTGACGCGGCGCTGCGCATCGCGCTCGACATTCGGACGCCACACCGAATACGAACCGGCACGGCGGCTCTTGGAGCCGTCGAGGCATTCGTGCGCGCGGTTGATAGCTTCGTCGGCGCTGCGCGCATAGCGCGGCACGGCGACGGCGCCGATCGAGGCCGTGATCGAGACCGGGCCGGATCGGGTCGGCACCACCTCGTCACGGATCGCGGCCAGGAACCGCTCCGCGGCCACGCTCATGTCGTCGACCGTGCAGTTCTTCAGCACCAGGCCGAACTTGTTGCCGGAAAAGCGCCCGAGCACGTCGCCGCCGCGCAACCGCGCGCGAATCCGCACCGCGACTTCGCAGATCACGGCGTCGGCGACATCGAAGCCAAAGGCGTCATTGATCCGCGCCAGGTGATCGATCCCGATCAGCATGAAGGCGCAATTGGTGCGGAAGCGAACCGCCTCCTCGATGATTTCGGCAAGCGAAGCAATCAGATGCGTGCGATTGAGCTCACCCGTCAAAGGATCGTTCTGCGACAGCCTGACGAGCTGCTCGTCACGGGCGTGACGTTCGTTATTGACGCGGACAATGCCTTGCGCGCGGGCCGGCCTGCCGTCGGGACCGGCGAACCAGCAGCCGGTCTCCTCGATCCATTGCACCGGGGCCGAGGTCGTAGCCCGCACGCCATATTCGATCCGGTACGGCACGCCGTCGGCGCCATAGGAGGAGGACGAGGCCACCAGCGCGTCCGATCGTGCCGAACGCTTCGGCTCGATCAGGTTGGAAAACTCGGCGCCGCTCGCGAGCCGCTCGAGCGGAATGTCGGGAAAAACCGTGGCGACGTGCTCGCTCCAGACCAGCTGGTCAGAGGCGATATCCCAGAAGAACGCGGCCTGGCCGAGGGAAGCAAGAATGGCTGAAGCCGGGGGAAGAGCTGGATTCACGGTCGCCTCGTTTCGGGACAGGCCTCGATGGTTGATCCGCGCCCTGGGCTTCCGGCGCGATTGTGATTCTCGGACCTCGTCGCCACAACCTTATTGGAGAGTTGATAAATTTTTTCGAAAACGGCCCGGGATGAGCGATCTGGAACGAGAGATCCCCGATCGGCACGGCCCTTGCGACAGAGACTGTAACACGGGACCCGCTGTCCCAAAATGTGACAGTTTTCGAAAAGCGCGAGCCATGCCCGACGACGATCGCCAAGACCAGATCCCGGCCAGTCAACCCGCAACCACGGCGCTGGTGCCATTGGCTGCGCGCATCGAACGGCGCGCGCGCCGGCGCTGGTACCGCTGGGCGCCCGACCCGCACTTCGTGGCGCATCTGATCGCGCAGGCCCAGCAGGTCCCGCAAGCGCGCACGCTGCGCCGCGCCAGCCCGGCCGACGCGCAATCGGCGTACCGCTCGCACCAGGCGGTCACGCCGGCCGCCGGCAGCCGCATGCGACAGGTGATATAGGCCCCGGCGCGCCGGCGACAAACTGGCTAGCGGCGGGTCGCCTCGGGCGGCTGCTGCGCATCATGCTCGATATGCGAAGCGGGCGTATTAGCATCCGGGTGAGACCCAGCGGTCGTCGTCTCGGGGTGGCGGAATGCCGGCTCGGACGCTTCCGGATACGCAGAGCTGGAAGGCGCAGGTCCCTCAGAAGCCCCAAGGCCTGCTTCAGTCGGTGACCCGGCGCCGCCATGAGGTTCGGCGGGCTCGGGGTGAGGGTTCACCTCGGCCGCGGGCCGACGCCGTGCTGCGCGTCCCGGGGCCACGGCGGCCGGCACGCCACGCCGGACCCGCAGCGTCACGCCGCTGAGAAAATCCACCAGTGCCAGCAGCGTCAGCAGGAAAAAGGCCGAACTGGCAAAGCGCGGCCAGAGCAGAAACTCGGCGAGCGCGGCGCCGAATACGATCAGCGAGAGCAGATGATCGGTCAGATATTTCGCGCCCGGCCGCGCGCCCTTGATGACCTCGAACAGCAGCATCAGGATGCCGAGCGCCACCAGGATATCGCTGAGCGCCAGTGGCCACTGCGCGCCGGACGTTGGCAGCGGCAGCGTCACCAGCGGCTCGGCGAGCGAAACGCCGGGCATCAGAAATACGATGATGTTGTAGATCGCGAGCGGGATCAGAAGCAGCGGGAAACCGACCATCGACATCGGCAAGGCCTTCTCAACCGGTCCTGGTGTGGATGCCGCGAAGCGGTCCAACGCTTCGCCGCATCCGGTGTTCCGGTTCTGACATTCGCATCGGGTCGCGGCCGGTTCGTTTGCGAATGCCGGAACCAAAGGGACACCGGCAAACGATGGGTCTCGTGAAGCTTTGCCTCTGACATGCCCCTCGAAGAGGTCGCCGCGAAACCGAGGGAACGTCAGAGTTGCTTCGCTGGCCGTTCCTATCCGCCCGCTCACCCGATCCGGTCAACAGGCCGGATCAGGATTCTTTCTTCTTGAGAACCTGGCGGCCCTTGTACATGCCGGTCTTCAGGTCGAGGTGGTGCGGGCGGCGCAGTTCGCCGGAATCCTTGTCCTCGGCATAGGTCGGCTTCTTCAAGGCATCCGCCGAACGGCGCATGCCACGGCGCGACGGCGAGGTTTTCCTTCTGGGAACAGCCATATCGGTGTCCTTCTCGTATCCTGATTCCGAAAGATGGCATCGTCCCGTAACGGGCGGCTAAGGCGCCGGGGCGCAAGCTCGAAAATGCCGATGAGGCCGCGCTTATAGAGGATGATGTCGCCAATGGCTAGGTTGAAAATGGCTTAAAAAGCCCGATTTTCGGCCCAGCAACGCTGCAATTCGGCAGCTTGGGCCCGCGCCACATAAATCCCGGCCAGACGTCGCACGCCCGGGCTGGGGTTGCGGGCGCTACGCAGATGTGGATTGGGCAGGATCGCCGCGATCAGCGCCGCCTCGCGCGGGGTCAGCTGCGAGGCGCCATGACCGAACGCATAGAGGCTGCCGGCCTGGACGCCGAACTGCCCCACCGGCCCGAGCTCGGCGATGTTCAGATAAATCTCCAGAATCCGCGGCTTGGGCAGCACGACATCGATCCACATGGCCAGCGGCAGTTCCAGCGCCTTGCGGACCACGCTGCGGCCGGGCCATAGAAACAGGTTTTTCGCCACCTGCTGGGTAATCGTGGAGCCGCCGCGCGAGGGCTCGCCATCCTCGGCATCGTCGATGGCCTCACGCAGCGCGCCCCAGTCGACGCCACGATGGCTGCAGAACTTGGCGTCTTCGGAGGCGACCACCGAACGCGGCAAGGCAGCCGCCATCGCCGACAGCTCGACCCACTGCCGGGACACCGGGGCGCCCCTCAGATAGCGCCACGCCATCAAGGCGGAGACGGGATGGCCGCTGCGATAGAGCGGCGCCACCAGATAGGGCAGCAACAGCACGGCCAGCAGGATCAAAAGTAAATTTCGGGCAATGCGCAAAATCGACGGCTTCTGGCTTCAATAAGTCGGCTCGACCGATATCTGGCTGATAATCCCTTATTTTTTCAACAGTTTTAAGGCGTCCCGGGATGCCCCCGAGGTCGACCGGGCGCAATTGACGCGGGCGGCATCATCAACGATTGTCCGGCCCAATTCGACTGGTACCGCCGATCTGAAGTCCCCCACGCGCGATCGGCGAATTCGATCGGGGACTTCAGATCGATAAAGCGGTACCAGATTTAATATGTTTGCTGGTGCCCATGGCCTTTCCGAAGTTCGTGAAGTGGGCGCTGCGATGGCGACGAACTTCGGAAAGTGGACACTAGGAGCTTTTCGAAAGATGACGACCACGACGCCACCCGCCGAGTTCGCGAAACGACTGGACCAGACGGCCGAGGATACCGAGGCGCTGCTTGCCAGGCTGCTCGATGACGCGCTGCTGCCGGACGAGATCGCGCGGCCCAAGCGCGTCATGGACGCGATGCGTTATTCGACGCTTGGCGGCGGCAAGCGGTTGCGGCCGTTTTTGGTGGTCGAGAGCTCGGCGATCTTCGGCGTGCCGCGCAATGCCGCCTTGCTCGCAGGCGCGGCACTCGAGTGCATTCACTGCTATTCGCTGATCCATGACGATCTGCCGGCGATGGACAACAGCGACTTGCGGCGCGGACGTCCGACCCTGCACAAGAAGACCGACGATGCGACCGCGATCCTCGCCGGCGACGGCCTCTTGACGCTCGCCTTCGACATCGTCACCCGCGACGAGATCCACGGGGACGCGACCGTGCGTCTGCTCCTGACGCGCGCGCTGGCGCGCTGCTCGGGCATCGGCGGCATGGTCGGCGGACAAATGCTGGATCTCGCCGGCGAAGGCCGCTTCGGCGATCGCGAGCCGGTCGACGTCGCCCGCCTGCAACAGATGAAGACCGGAGCGCTGCTGCGCTTCGGTTGCATCGCCGGCGCCATCCTCGGGCAGGCCTCGCAAAAGGAATATCAGGCGCTCGACGATTACGGCCGCGCGCTTGGCGAAGCGTTCCAGATTGCCGACGACCTGCTCGACGTCGAGGGCGACGCAGCGGCGCTCGGCAAGCAGACCGGCCAGGATGCGGCGCTCGGCAAGACCACCTTCGTCACCCAGCTCGGCATCGACGGCGCCAAGCAGCGAGTTCGCGATCTCTTGGCGCGCGCCGACCAGGCGTTGTCGATCTTCGGCAACCGCGGCGATGTCCTGCGCGCGGCGGCGCGTTTCGTGGCCGAGAGGAAGAACTAAGACGCATGGCCGGCGAGGAGTTCGAGGAACGTCTTCTTCGCTTCCGGAAACTGCCGAAGGCCGTCCGCCTCGTCTATGCGCGCCCGCGCACCTCGCTGTCGATCGTGTGCGGCATTGCCGCGTTCTTCCTGCTGCCGGCAT
>NZ_DASSRP010000413.1:0-48155 GCF_035701725.1 Bradyrhizobium sp. | reverse complement strand
TGGCCACGAAGTCAGGACCATCGAGGGTCTCGCCGCCGATGGCGGTCCGCTGCATCCGATGCAGGAGGCCTTCCGCGAGCATCATGGCCTGCAATGCGGCTTCTGCACGCCGGGCATGATCATGACCGCCATCGATATCGTTCACCGCAAGGGCCACGATCTCTCCGACCATACGATTCGCGAAGAACTCGAAGGCAATCTTTGCCGCTGCACCGGCTATCAGAATATCGTGCAGTCGATTGCGGCCGGCGCCAAGGCGATGGCCAAATCCGATCTCGCGTAAACGTTAGCAGCTACGGCCGAAGGAATACCGATGTACGAATTCAAATATCATCGTCCGGGCACCGTGCGACAGGCGGCAAACCTGCTTGTCAAGAATGAGGACGCCAAGGTGATCGCGGGCGGGCACACGCTGCTGCCTGTCATGAAGCAGCGGCTCGCCAGCCCGCCGCATCTGGTCGATCTCTCCCATATCGAGGGGCTCGACGGCATCGAGATGAAGGGCCGTTCGCTGGTGATCGGCGCCACCGCCACCCACTACGCCGTGGCCAACTCGGCCGTCGTCGGTGAGGCGATACCCTCGCTGGCCGAGCTCGCCGGCATGATCGGCGATCCCGCGGTGCGTCACCGCGGCACCATCGGCGGCTCGCTCGCCAACAACGATCCGACCGCGGATTATCCGGCGGCCGTTCTGGCGCTTGGCGCGACCATTGTCACCAACAAGCGCCGTCTCAAGGCGGAAGAATTTTTTCAAGGGATGTTCTCGACCGCGCTCGAAAGTGACGAGATCATCACCAAGGTCATGTTCCCGCTGCCGAAGAAAGCGGCTTACGTCAAATTCCGAAACCAGGCCTCGCGCTACGCGTTGGTCGGTGTGTTCGTCGCCCGCCGTCCGTCGGACGTCCGGGTTGCGGTGACGGGTGCGGGCTCGGACGGCGTGTTCCGCCTGACCGCTTTCGAGGAGGCGCTGAAGAAGCGGTTCTCGGCGAAGGCGCTCGACGGCCTGACCGTGCCGCACGACGGGCTCAACAGCGATCTTCATGGCAGCGCCGAATATCGCGCGCATCTGATCGCGGTGATGGCGCGGCGCGCGGTCGAGGCGGCAACCGCAAAGTCCTGAGATCGCTCACTCTCGCTGCAGCAAGGCTGGCTCCTCCATGACCGGATCGGCGTTACCCAAGTCCGTCGATGCCATGCTGGAGTTGTTGGCTGCGCGCGGCTATCTGGCCGAGCGCTCGCTTGCAACCGTTGCCTACCTTTCGCTGCGCATGGGCCGGCCGCTATTTCTCGAAGGTGAGGCCGGCGTCGGCAAGACCGAGATCGCGAAGGTTCTGTCGGCCGGTCTCGGGCGCAAGCTGATCCGTTTGCAATGCTATGAGGGTCTGGACGCGGCGTCCGCCGTCTACGAGTGGAACAGCGCCGCGCAGATGATCGCGATCCGCCTTGCAGAAGCTGCCGGCGATACCGATCGCGAACAGCTTTCGGGCGATATCTTCGCCGAGCACTTTCTGATCAAGCGGCCCCTGTTGCAGGCGCTCGAGCCGGACGTTGCGGGTGCGCCGGTGCTCTTGATCGACGAACTCGACCGCGCGGACGAGGCGTTCGAGGCCTACCTTTTGGAAATCCTCTCCGACTTTCAGATCACGATCCCCGAATTCGGCACCGTTAAGGCGCCGCAGCCGCCGATCGTGATCATTACCTCCAACCGCACCCGGGAAATCCACGACGCGTTGAAGCGCCGCTGTCTCTATCATTGGGTCGATTATCCGAGCGCCGAACGCGAGCTTGCGATCGTCAAGTCGCGCGTGCCCGGCATCTCGGCGAAGCTGTCGCAGCAGGTCGTGCGGTTCGTGCAGGCGTTGCGTGATCAGGACTTCTACAAGTCTCCCGGTGTCGCCGAGACGCTCGATTGGGCAACCGCGCTCACCGAGCTCGATGCGCGCACGCTGACGCCCGAGGTAGTCGGCGACAGTCTGGGTGCGCTGCTGAAATATCAGGATGACATCGAACGAATGCAGGGCGAGACGCTGCAAAAGGTCTTGAAAGAGGCGACCAGCGAGGACTGATCGCGTGGGCCACAACGCTTGTCATTCCGGCCTCACTCGCGCCCGGGAATGACGGAAAGATCAGGGTACATGGCCATCATCGATCACCTGAATCCACCGACTGGGCGGATGGCCGACAACGTCATCGGATTTGCCCGCGCATTGCGCGTTGCCGGCATGCCGGTCGGCCCTGGTGCCGTGATCGATGCCCTGGACGCTTTGCAGCTGATCAACATCGGAAGTCGCAGCGAAGTCTTCACGGCGCTCGAGGCGATCTTCGTCAAGCGCCACGAGCACGCGCTGATTTTCGCCCAGGCTTTCGATCTGTTCTTCCGTGCTGCGGATGAATGGAAGCACATGCTGGATTCCGTGCCGCTGCCCGATCACGCGAAGAAGAAGCCACCGGCGGCGGCGCGCCGCGTGCAGGAGGCATTCTCGCAAACGCAAATGACCGAGACGCCGCAGGCGCAGGCCGAAGAGCTGCGGCTTTCGGTGTCCGACAAGGAAATCCTGCAAAAGAAGGATTTCGCGCAGATGACTGCGGCCGAGATCGCGGAAGTCACGCGGGCGATCGCCAACATGAGGTTGCCTCAGGCGGAATTGCGCACCCGCCGCTACCGGCCGGATGCGCGCGGGCTCAGGCTCGACATGCGTCGGACCCTGCGCGGATCGCTCCGCACCGGCGGAGACATCATCGACATCCACAAACTCGGGCGCATCGAGAAGCCGGCGCCGATCGTCGCACTGCTCGATATCTCGGGCTCGATGAGCGAATATACCCGCCTGTTCCTGCATTTCCTGCATGCGATTACCGACGCGCGCAAGCGCGTATCGGTGTTCCTGTTCGGTACTCGCCTGACCAATGTGACGCGCTCGTTGCGGGCTCGCGATCCGGACGAGGCGCTGGCGAGCTGTTCCTCGGCGGTGGAGGACTGGGCCGGGGGCACGCGGATAGCGACCTCGCTGCACAGCTTCAACAAGCTGTGGGGTCGCCGCGTGCTCGGGCAAGGCGCCATCGTATTGTTGATTTCCGACGGACTGGAGCGCGAGGCGGATGCGCGGCTTGCCTTCGAAATGGACCGCCTGCACCGATCCTGCCGCCGCCTGATATGGTTAAACCCGCTGTTGCGGTATGGCGGCTTTGAACCGAAGGCGCAGGGCATCAAAATGATGCTGCCGCACGTTGACGAATTCCGCCCGGTGCATAATTTGAAGTCTATCGAAGGCTTGATCGAGGCATTATCGGCGATGCCACAGCCGCATCACCGCAGCTTGATACGATCTGTGGCCTGAACAAGAATAATCGGCGAGGTGACCATGCTCGATCGCGACGAAGATATCCTGAAAGCCGCTGAAGACTGGCAGAAGGCCGGACACGGCGTGGCGCTGGCCACCGTGGTCGAGACCTGGGGTTCGGCGCCGCGTCCGGCCGGCTCCAACCTCGTCATCAATGACGATGGCACGTTCCTGGGTTCGGTTTCCGGCGGCTGCGTCGAAGGCGCCGTCGTGACCGAGGCGCTGGATGTGATCGAAAGCGGCAAGCCCAAGATGCTCGAATTCGGCGTTGCGGACGAGACCGCCTGGAATGTCGGTCTTTCCTGCGGTGGTACAATCAGGGTTTTTGTTGAGAAAGTTGGCTGATCGTGAAGCTCGCTACGCTGAAGGAATTAAACGCCGAGCGCGCCGCGCGGCGGCCAGCGATCGTTGTCACCGACACTGCGAATGGCGAGCAGCGCCTGGTCAAGGCTTCAGATTTCGCCAGCGATCCCTTGCATGCCGAACTCGCCAAGCAACTGCGCATGGGCAAGAGCGCCACAGTCGAAGTCGGCGGCAAAAAGCTGTTCCTCAACGTTTACGCGCCGACCGCGCGGATGGTGATCGTCGGCGCCGTCCACATCAGCCAGGCACTGGTGCCGTTGGCGCGCTCGCTGGGCTATGACGTCACGGTGGTCGATCCGCGCACCGCGTTTGCGAGCCCCGAGCGTTTCCCCGACGTGCCGCTGATTGCCGAATGGCCCGATGTGGCGTTGCCGCCGCTCAACATCGATCACTACACCGCCTTCGTTGCGCTGACGCACGATCCGAAGATCGACGATCCGGCGCTGCTCCATGCTTTCGCGCGCGACTGCTTCTATATCGGCGCTCTCGGTTCGCGAAAGACGCATGCCAAGCGCGCAGAGCGGCTAAAGGCCCAAGGCGCCACCGATGCGGACATCGCGCGCATTCACGCGCCGATCGGGCTTGCGATCGGGGCGGTCTCCCCATCCGAAATCGCCGTGTCGATCATGGCCGAGATCACCGCGAGCCTGCGGATGCCAAAAGAAAAAGAAGCCGCCGCATGAAATTCGGCCCTGCCAGTCCGGCGGAAGCGATCGGCGGCGTTACCGTCCACACCTTGCGTCAGGGTTCGCTAGTGCTCAAGAAAGGCACCACGATCGGCCCGGCGGAAGTGGCGGCGCTGGAGAAAGCCGGCGTCAAGGAAGTCGTGGTCGTGCGGCTCGAACAGGGCGATGTCTCCGAGGACGTCGCTGCCGCCAGCATCGCGCGCGCGGTGGCCGGCGAGGGCGTTCATGTCGAGCGTGCCTTTACCGGCCGCGCCAATCTGTTCGCGGCGAAAGCGGGCGTGCTGGTGGTGGACCGCGCGGCGGTCGACCGCATCAACGGCATCGACGAAGCCATCACCTTCGCCACGCTGTCGGCGTTCAAGCCAGTGGTCGAAGGCGAAATGATCGCAACCGTGAAATTGATCCCGTTCGGGGTCGAAGCAAGGTTGCGTGACGCCGCGGTCGAGGCCGCCAAAGGCGGTGCGCTGCGGATTGCTCCCTACGTCATCAAGCGCGTCGGCGTGATCTCGACGCTGTTGCCGGGGCTTTCGCCAAAGGTCATCGACAAGACGCTGAGGGTCACGGCCGAACGGCTCGCACCCGCCGGCGCGACCATCATGGCCGAGCGCCGCGTGCCGCACGAGGAGAACACCCTGAAGGCCGCGATGAAGGAATTGCTCGGCCTCGGCGCCGAAATGGTGATCGTGTTCGGTGCCTCTGCGATCGCTGACCGGCGTGATGTGATCCCGGCGGCGCTTTCCGGCATTGGCGGCGCGGTCGAGCATTTCGGCATGCCCGTCGATCCCGGCAACCTTCTGCTCATCGGCAAGGCCGGCGACATTCCGGTGCTGGGCGCGCCCGGCTGCGCGCGCTCGCCGGTGGAGAACGGTTTTGATTGGGTGCTGATGCGCCTGCTGGCGGGCCTGAAGGTCACGCGCGCCGAACTGATGGGGATGGGCGTCGGCGGCCTGTTGATGGAAATCGTGACCCGGCCGCAGCCTCGCGCAAGCCTCCAGGCCGATGACAACCGTCATGTCTGCGCCATCGTTCTTGCCGCTGGCCGCTCGACCCGCATGGGAGGTCCGAACAAGCTGCTCGCCGAACTTGAGGGCAAGAAGCTGGTCCGTATCGTCACCGAACAGGCGCTCGCGTCAAAAGCCAAGGAGGTGATCGTGGTCACCGGCCATCAGGCCGAACTGGTCGAGAACGCGCTCGCCGGGCTGAACGTCAAATTCGTCCGCAATCCGGATTTCGCCCAGGGCCTGGCAAGTTCGGTCAAGGCCGGCGTCTCGGCGGTGCCGAAAGAAGCCGATGGCGCGGTGATCTGCCTCGGCGATATGCCGATGATCTCTTCGGTTCTGATCGATCATTTGATCGAGGCGTTCGCGCCGGATCGCGGCAATTTGATCGCAGTTCCCGTCAGCGAGGGCCGGCGCGGCAATCCCGTGCTGTGGTCGCGCCGTTTCTTCAATGAACTGATGACGCTTGACGGCGATATTGGCGCCCGCCACCTGATTGCCAGGCATAATGAAGCGGTCGCGGAAGTCCCGGTCGAGGGCGACAGCGCGTTTCTGGATATTGATACGCCCCAGGCGCTGGAGGCGGCACGCACTGCCTGAGCCTGCATCGCCGTCGACAATTTTCTCGATCATCGATTTCCGTTCACCAAGTTGAAACGCCCTCCCTCTTAAGTTGCCGCCGCTAATTCCGGGGGAGGGGTTCTTGATCGTTTCGACCGCCGTTGCGCGGCGCCGCGCGCTGTTCGTTCTCACCTTTACGCTCGTCGTCTGTGCCTCGCGACTGATCACGGAAAGCCGTGCCGCGGGCGCTTTTGCGATCGGTAAATGCGGGGCTTACGGGCAGGCCTACGACTATCCGGCCGAAAGCGCGGCACTGGCCGCCGCGCGCAAACAATGCAAAGGCGACTGCAAGACGATCACCATGAAACGCTCCTGTGCGGCGCTTTCGGTCGATATGGCCAACCCCTGCGGTGCGCACGGCTACGCGGTCAAGCCGCATATTTCGAGTTCGCTCAATGAAGCAACACGCGAATGCTACAAGTATGGCGGCAAGGAGTGCGTGATCCGCGCTTGGGCCTGCGACGCCAAGGGATGATGCGCACGGGATGTTGCATAGCATCGCCGTGAAAATCTTGCTCTAATGGGTTCGGAATTTCGGATCCCTCGCCGAAGTTTTCGAAGTCCCGTCCCCTTGGAGCTATCCATGCAATTCGACACCAAGATCGCGGTCGTGATTCGAACCGATCTGGAAACATGGCAAAAGCTCAACGTCGCCGCGTTTCTGGCCTCCGGCATTGCCGCGGCGTTTCCGGAATGTATCGGCGAGCCCTACGCCGACGGCTCGGGGACACCCTACCTGTCCTTGATTGGTCAGCCGATCCTGATTTATGGCGCGCCGGATCGGCCGGCGATGTCGCGCGCACTCGAGCGGGCATTGGCGCGCAACGTCCGGCCTGCGGTCTACACCGAGGACATGTTCAAGACGACGCATGATGCGGCCAACCGCGAGGCGGTGCGGGCGGTGACGCGCGCCGATCTCAACCTGGTTGGCATCGCGATGCGGGCCGAGCGCAAGGTGATCGACAAGATCGTCGATGGTCTGAAATTCCACAGCTGAGTTCAGCGTCGCGGTCCTGGGTCCCGGCCAGCCATCGCTCGGTGGGCCGCGGTGCGGCTGCAGATTGATTTGAATCAGGGCGGCAGGGCCGGAAACCAGACACAGTCGACCATCACTGGCGCTTCCCCAGTTTTGAAGGGGATTGACAATGACTGACCGGTCAGTCATATTGAACTAATGAGCAAGATGCCGAAAAAGACTGTCGAAAGGCGGGGTCTGGACAAAGCCCGGGGCACACAAGGTCCCGGCGGAAGAGGCGTTCGGTCGGCCGCGGCGCCGGCCGGTTCAAGCCCCGCGCGCACTCCCAGCCGCGCCGAACGCGCCGCCGATCGTCGTGCCGCCATCATCGAGGCCGCATTCGATACCTTCATCGCGGAAGGTTATGCCGCGACCCGCCTTGATGACGTCGCCAAGCGTGCAGGTGTCGCCAAGGGAACGATCTATCTGCATTTCAAGGACAAGCAGGCGCTGTTCGAGGAACTGGTACGCAACGCGATCGTGCCGCTGGCGTCCAGGCTTGCAGCGCCGCCGCCTGCAACGGGCTCGGTCCGTGCGCTGCTCGAAAACTTTGCCGACACTTTCGTTCGGGAGGTCACGATGACCCGGCGCGGCGCCATCGTGCGGCTGGTTATCGCGGAGGGGCCGCGCTTTCCCGCGATCGCCGATTTCTATTATCGCGAAGTCGTCTCGCGGGGCATGGCGGGCATGCGTGCCCTGATCGAACTCGGCATTGCCCGGGGCGAGATTCACGAATCCGGCTTAAAGGATTTTCCGCAGATCGTGATTGCCCCGGCAATGGTTGCCGTGATCTGGCAGGGCCTGTTCGCCCGTCACGCGCCGCTCGATGCGACCGCGATGCTTCGCGTGCATCTGGATTTGATCTTTGGTGAACGGAGGGCGGCATGAGTGCAGTCCACGCCGCGTATCGAATGCTGCCTGCAGCCGCGCTGCTGTCTTTGTTGGCGGGATGCAGCCCGCCGCGCGATCCCGGCTTTCAGGGCTGGGTGGAGGCCGACATGATCTTCGTCAGTCCGGACGAATCCGGACGCGTCACCAAGCTCAATGTGCGCGAGGGCGATGAGGTCAAGCCCGGGGATCAGCTATTTTCGGTCGATGATGATCTGCAGCAGGCGAATCTCAACCAAAGCAAGGCGACGCTTGTCAACGCCCGGCAGAGTTATGATCGCGCCCAATCGCTGGCTAAGACGGGATCAGGCACGCAAGCGACATTGGATGCAGCCGTCTCGGCACTCCGCGTCGCCGAGGCCCAGGTCGCGACGTCAGAGACACGGCTCGCGCGACGCATCGGCTATGCCCCAATCGGCGGCACTGTACAGCAGGTTTATTTCCGCGTTGGCGAGACGGTCGGAGCTCAGCGGCCGGTGCTGTCGATCATGCCGCCAGGCAATATGAAGGTTCGCTTCTATGTGTCGGAAGTCGACTTGCCCAAGCTTGCGATCGGGGACGAGGTGCGTGTCACCTGCGACAATTGCTCGGCCGACCTCACTGCGAGAATCTACTTTCTCTCCACGACGGCGGAGTATACCCCGCCGGTCATCTACAGCCTCGATGAGCGCAACAAATTGGTCTATCTCGTGCAGGCAAGGCCCTCGCGCCCTGACGCCCTGAGGGTAGGTCAACCGATCAGCGTCTTCCTGCGCCCGAAGACGCCGGTCGCAGACCAGCGATGACCGCAATGAGCGCGTCTCCTGATATCGCGATCGACGTGCGCGGCCTTTCGAAATCGTTCGAAGGGCGTGAGGTGGTGCATGATCTCAGCATGCAGGTGAAGCGAGGTGAGATCTACGGCTTCCTCGGACCTAACGGCAGCGGCAAGACCACGACCATCCGCATGCTCTGTGGGCTGCTCACGCCCGACAGCGGTGAGGGCACGTGTCTCGGTTACGACATCCGGCGTGAAGCAGACAAGATCAAGCGCCGCGTCGGCTATATGACGCAGCGCTTTTCGCTGTACCAGGATCTGTCAGTCCGGGAAAATCTCGAATTTGTGGCGCGGCTCTACGGCATGCGAAATCCGCGGGACGCCGCCGGTGACATGATCCGGCGGCTCGGGCTCAGCGGCCGGGAGCAGCAGCTCGCCGGTGAATTGTCGGGCGGCTGGAAGCAGCGTCTGGCGCTCGGCGCCTGCACGTTGCCGAGCCCGCAGCTTCTGCTGCTGGACGAGCCGACGGCCGGCGTCGATCCCAAGGCGAGACGCGATTTCTGGAACGAGATTCACGCGCTCGCCGCTGAAGGCCTCACGGTGCTGGTTTCGACCCACTACATGGATGAAGCGGAACGTTGCCACGAGATCGCCTATATCGCCTACGGCCATCTGCTGACCCATGGCACGGTCGAGGACGTGATCGCGAAGTCGGCGCTGTCGACCTACACGGTGACCGGTGAAGACCTTCACGCCGTCCAGGACCAGCTTGCCGACAAGCCGGGTATCGACATGATCGCACCATTCGGCGCCAGCCTGCATGTGTCGGGCCGGGATCGCGCGGCCCTCGAGCGCAGCATCGCCCCTTGGCGCGAGCGCAAGGACCTGCACTGGCAAGCCAGCGAGCCGTCGTTGGAAGACGTGTTCATTGAGCTGATGACGCGATCAAGGGACAATTTCCAATGAGCGCGACCGACGCACCGGATTCTGCGGACGTACCGGAGGCCCGTTTTGGCTTCTGGCGGCGCTGCTATGCGATGATGGTCAAGGAGTTCATTCAGTTGCGGCGCGACCGCGTCTCCTTTGCGATGATCGTAATGATCCCGGTGGTGCAGCTATTGTTGTTCGGCTATGCCATCAACACAACGCCGCACAACCTGCCGACTGCAGTGCTTTTGCAGGAAGACAGCGATCTCGGCCGTTCGATCCTTAAGGCGCTGGAAAATACCGCGTACTTTCATTTTGTCCGCGAAGTGCACGACGTTGCAGAGTTCGATGAACTCTTGACGTCGGGCAAGGTGCTGTTCGGTGTGGAAATTCCGCGTGGCTTCGAGCGTGCGGTACGGCGCGGCGATTATCCGGCGCTATTGGTCGCAGCCGATGCCACCGATCCGGTGGCGGCGAGTTCGGCGCTGTCATCGCTCGGCGTCCTGGTTCAGACCGCGCTTTCGCATGATCTGTTCACCGGCGATCCGCCGGCGATGCCGTTCGAGATCAGGGCGCATGCGCGCTACAATCCGGCGGCCTCATCGCGATTGAACATCGTGCCGGGCCTTGTCGGCACCATCCTGACCATGACCATGCTGATCTTCACCGCGCTTTCGGTGACGCGCGAGGTCGAGCGTGGCACCATGGAAAGCCTGTTGTCGATGCCGATCACACCGGTCGAGGTCATGCTGGGGAAGATCGTTCCGTATGTGCTGGTCGGCTTCGTCCAGGCGTTCCTCATCATCAATATCGGCGTATTTCTGTTTGGCGTGCCGGTGCGCGGCAATCTGGTCATGCTGGCGCTGCTCTCGACCCTGTTCATCACGACCAATCTTGCGATCGGCTATACCTTCTCCACGGTGGCGCAAAACCAGCTCCAGGCGATGCAGATGTCGATCATGTTCTTCCTGCCGAGCATTCTTCTGTCCGGCTTCATGTTTCCGTTTCTCGGCATGCCGGTCTGGGCGCAATATGTCGGCGAAGCCCTGCCGCTGACGCATTACCTGCGGATTGTCCGCGCGATCATGCTGAAGGGCGCGGCGTTGCAAAATCTGCGGTATGACTCGATTGCGCTGCTGCTGTTGATGCTGCTGGCGATGACGATCGCAGTGTTGCGTTTCCGGCGTACGCTGGATTGATGCAGAAGGCGTTAGGCCTGCGGGGCGGCCAGATTTTCGATCTTCACATCGTCGCGCTCTTCGATGATCTCGGCAATCCACCGCCGGTGGCAATGCTGGTGGTCTCGCTCATAGCAGAGGATGCAGACCGGGCCTGATTTTTTTACGAGCGAGGAAAGTTCGTCGAGTTCCTCTTTGGCTTGCGCGGTCTTGAGGTGCTTCGCGTAGATCTTATGCAAGGTGTCATATTGGCCGGATCGCGCGGCGAGGCGGCCTTCTTTCGGCGTGCCAAGCCCGCGCAGATGCAGGTAGGCAATGCCGCGCTCATCGAGGCCGGCGGCAAGCTGGCTTTTCGAAAAGCCAGGCCGGCGCGAGGATGCCACGGCCCGCACGTCGACCAACAGCTTTACGCCGGCGTGTTCGAGTTCGTCGAGGACGGCTTTGGCTGGCGTTTGCTCGTAGCCGATGGTGAAGAGCTTTTTGCGCCGGGCCATATGGCTAGCTCACGCGTGCGATCAGTTCCATCGCCCCCTGCGGCGCGCGGATCTTGCCTTCGTGGATCACATAGGCAAACACATCGCGCGGCGTCTTCTTAAGTTTCGTGTCGTCAACGCGCGGCAGATCGTCGGGTTCGCCGCCCTCGGCCCATAATTGAAGGCGCTTGGCCCAGGCGTCGAGCTGCTTGGGTGGGTAGCAGGTCTTGATCTCGTCGTTGCCCTTTTGCAGGCGCGCATAGACGAAGTCGCTCGCGACATCGGCGATCGCCGGATACTTGCCGTGTTCCGCGAAAACAACGGGAGTTTCGAACTTTCGGATCAGTGCCACGAAAGCCGGCGTGCAAAAACTGTCGTGGCGGACCTCGACGACATGGCGCAGGCGCTTTCCCTCGAGTTCGCGCGGCAGGAGCTCGAGGAATTTGCCGAAGTCCGCCTCGTCGAATTTCTTGGTCGGCGCGAATTGCCAAAGCACAGGCCCGAGGCGATCGCCGAGCTCGAGCACTCCGGAATCGTAAAATCGCTTTACGGAATCGCCGGCCTCCGCCAGCACGCGGCGGTTGGTGGCAAAGCGCGGCCCCTTGAGCGAGAACACAAACCCGTCTGGCACCTCGCGTGCCCATTTGCGAAAGCTCTCCGGCTTTTGCGAACCGTAATAGGTTCCGTTGATCTCGATCGAGGTGAGCTTTGAAGCCGCATATTGCAGTTCCTTCGCCTGCGCGAGCTTCTCGGGATAGAACACCCCGCGCCAGGGCTCGAAGGTCCAGCCGCCGATGCCGATGAAGATGCGGCCGGATTTGGCCGAAGAGGTTTTGGAGGCGGGGGCTTTGCTCACCGGGTCGTCTCGCTCTCGAAGGTGCGGGGATTGAAGTTTGAACGTAGTCAAACCGGCCCGTATTGACCAGCTTGCGAGGGCCCTCGCGTTCACCATGTTGCCACCGTCCTGCCGTTTCCGCGCGGACGCCCTTGCGGAATGCCGAGGCGGTTCCTATATGGCTGATAACGACGACGTTGACGCTTTCCCCTGGCTCCGTCGTCGGGACGACCACGAAATAGCTCGGCTGCGCCGGATGTAAGCGCGCCATCTGTTCGTGGTCGTTGGCATTTTTGGGGATGGTTTGGTCCGGAAACGGCCATCCCCGACCGTTTCCTTGGCATCGGCTCGATTGATCGGATATACGCTGGCGTCATGAACGACGCTTTGCAAATCGCGGCCGGGAGCCCGGCCCAAGCGCTTGGATTGCCTCAACTTTCCGTGGTGATCCCGACCTTCAACGAACGGGACAATGTCGTCACGCTGTTCCGGCGGCTGGAAAAGACGCTTGTCGGCATCCCGTTCGAAGCCATCTTTGTCGATGACAATTCGCCCGACGGCACCTGGCAGGTGCTGCGCGCGCTGTCGCGCGAAGACGGCCGGGTGCGCTGTATCCGGCGGATCGGACGGCGCGGCCTTTCCGGGGCCTGCATCGAGGGTATTCTGGCCTCGAGCGCGCCGTGCGCGGCCGTCATTGACGCCGACCTGCAACACGACGAAACGCAATTGCCGAAGATGCTCGCGCTGCTGCAAAGCGGGACGTTCGATCTCGTGGTCGGCAGCCGTTATATCGAAGGCGGCAGCGCCGACAGCTTCAACCGCCAGCGGGCCGGTGCGAGTGCGCTTGCCACCGAAGTGGCGAAAAGGTTGCTGCGAGTCGATATCGCCGATCCCATGAGCGGCTTCTTCATGATCCGCCGCGAGCGCTTCGAAGAACTGGCGCCGCAACTCTCCACGCAGGGCTTCAAGATCCTGCTCGACGTCGTGGCGACCGCCCACGGCACGCTTCGCGCCAAGGAAATTCCCTACACGTTCGGCTCGCGGCTGCATGGCGAGAGCAAGCTCGATTCCATGGTCGCGCTCGATTTCCTGGGGCTCGTGCTCGCAAAGCTCACGCGCGATATCGTATCGCTGCGATTCCTGCTGTTTGCGATGGTCGGCTCGCTCGGGCTCATCGTGCATTTTGCGGCGCTCTACACGGCGCTGAAAGGTTTCAGGCTGCCGTTTGCGGAAGCGCAGGCTTTCGGCGCGATCTGCGCCATGACCAGCAATTTCATTCTCAACAACTTCCTGACCTACCGCGACCAGCGGCTGAAGGGATTTGCCATCCTGCGCGGCCTCGTCCTGTTCTATCTCGTCTGCAGCGTCGGCCTGCTCGCCAATGTCGGCGTGGCGTTCTCGGTCTACGACCAGCAGCCGATCTGGTGGTTGGCAGGTGCGGCCGGCGCGCTGATGGGCGTGGTCTGGAACTACGCGATGTCCGGACTGTTCGTCTGGCGCAGGCGTTGACGTCTGCATGACCGCACCTGATGCCCGGCTGGCACGCAATACCGCGCTGACCGTGGCCGCGCTGGTGTTGCTGCGGCTGGTCGGCGCCGCGTTCACGCCGATCACATTCGACGAAGCCTATTACTGGCTCTGGGCCAAAAACCTCGCGGGCGGCTATTACGATCATCCGCCGGCAGTGGCGCTGATCATCCGGCTCGGTATCATGATCGCCGGCGACAACGAGCTTGGCATTCGCCTGATATCGATCCTGCTCGCGCTGCCGATGAGCTATGCGGTGTATCGCGCCGCAGACATTCTGTTCGGCGGCAAGCGCGTGGCCGCTACCAGCGCCATTCTTCTCAACGTCACGCTGATGGCCGCGGTTGGCACGCTGATCGTCACGCCGGATTCGCCGCTGCTGGTGGCCTCGAGTTTTGTGCTGCTCGCCCTTGCCAAGGTTCTCGAAAGCGGCCGCGGCGTGTGGTGGCTGGCGGTTGGCGTCGCGGTTGGTCTGGCGCTGCTTTCCAAATACACCGCGCTGTTTTTCGGCCCCGTGATCCTGATCTGGCTGGTCAGCGTTCCGAAGCTGCGGCGATGGCTTCTCTCGCCATGGCTTTATCTCGGTGGGCTTGCCGCGCTCGCGGTGTTTTCTCCGGTTATCGTCTGGAACGCGGATCACCACTGGGTTTCGTTCATCAAACAGCTCGGCCGTTCGCAGATCGATCACTTCACGCCGGGCTTCATCGCCGAGTTGATCCCGACGCAAATTGCATTTGCGACCCCGCTCGTCTTTACCCTTGGCGTGATGGGGCTCTATGCGTTGACGCGGCGTGAGGGCGGGGCGCTGGCCTCGCGTGTGCTGATCGGCGCGATGTTCTGGGTCATCGTCATTTACTTCGCCTGGCACTCGCTGCACGCCCGCGTCGAGGCCAACTGGTTTGCGCCGGTGTATCCGGCTTTTGCGATCGCCGCGGCGGTGGCCGCCGACGTGATGCGCTGGGAGGCCGCCACCAGACGCCTCGCGACCTTCTGTCTGCGCTGGGCCTCGCCGGTCGGCATTCTGATGTTCGCGGCGCTGCTGGTGCAGGCCAATACCGGCCTGCTCACCGGCTATCGCCGTGACGCCACCGTGCGCAGCATCGGCGTCGGCTGGCCAGCGCTCGCGGCCGACATCGAAGCGACGCGTGCGCGCGTCGGCGCATCGTGCGTGCTGGCGCCTGATTATGGCACCGCGAGCTGGCTTGCGTTCTATCTTCCCAAAGACACCTGCGTGGTGCAGCCGACGCAGCGCATCCGCTGGGTCAACATGCCTGAGCCCGATCCGGCAAAGTTGTCGGGCAAGCTGTTGTGGGTCGACGAAGTCCGCGCTTCGCCTCAGCCTTACGTGTCCGACACCTTCGGCAAGATCGAGCGTGTCGGCGAGTTCAAGCGAATGCGCGGGCCGTTGGTGATCGAGACCTACGCGCTTGATCTCGTCGAACAGGCCAAGCGCCCCGTGCTCGACAATTCTCCGCCGCCTGAATTGCAATAAAGGACTAGTCCCTACGGCTGCTCGAATGTGGCGAAATCAAGGTCGCCGGAATCGCGAAGAACCACGGCCATTTACGGGCTTTCTCGCCGCAAATCCGTACCATTTCGGGACTGCCCCACAACTGCCGCGCACTTAATCCCCATTTAACTAAAACTTGCCTTAATGCCGTCCCGCGCCTCTGCGAGACGCTGCCAATGAGTTCGGCGGACGATCGCACTGGCCGCCGTTCGAAGGTGCCGACGCCATGCACCGTCTCGAACGGCGGTTATGGGGAGACGAGGTGGTAACAGTCCGGATGCAAGGCGAATGAGTACCAGTGTAGTTGCGTGTTACGAATTCGCGGCACCCACTTTTAAACGACCAGCCCGCAAAATGACCGCGCAGAGTCTGTTCATTGCGACAGCAGTGATCGGCCTTGTCGTCGGCTGCGGCTGGACGGTTTACGCCAACATTTTTGCGGCCAGCCCGTACCCCGAACTCGGCAGCGCCAATTACGATGCGCCGGTCGCACGGCGTTTTGCGAGCATCGCGGTCCGTCCCATCGTTCGTCCCGAACCGCCGATCGTCACCGAACCGGAAACCCCGGCCGCCGAGCCGACGCTTTCCTTCCTGGAGCGTTTCGCCGCGGCTTCGCCGCAAGGCGTTGCGCCGGCGCCGGTGCCCGACGAGCCGGTCAGGATCGCGGTGGCGCCAAAGCCCGAACCGCTCAAGCTCGCCGAAGCGCCCAAGACCAAGGAAGCGGCGAAAGAGACGCCGAAACTCCCGTCCAAGGATGCCGCGAAGGAAGCATCGGCGAAGATACAGCTCGCTTCGGCGTCGCCGGCGACACAGCCCGACGAGGCGCCGAAGGGCCTCTCGAAGTTCGGCGACATGGCGCGGCGCGCGAAGAATGCGATCCTGTCGCTTGGCGGCGAACACCATTCGATCACAGAGAAATTGTGGGGCAAGGAAGGCTCGCGCAATCCGGTGCTGGCCTACGCTTCCGCCGACGCCGGCAGCGTGACCGGCAGCGTCACCCCGCGCGAACAGAATCCGATGCTCGGCGGCTCGCCGCCTTACGATCGCGACACCGCCGTCTATGACATCACCGCGCACACCGTGTATCTGCCCGATGGCACCAAGCTCGAAGCGCATTCGGGTCTCGGCTCCAATCTCGACGATCCGCACTCCTCGCGCATCCGCATGCGCGGCGTGACGCCGCCGCACATCTATACGCTGAAGCCGCGCGAGGCGCTGTTCCACGGCGTGGCCGCGCTGCGCCTGACCCCGATCGGCGGCGAGGATGCGATCTTCGGCCGCGAAGGTTTGCTCGCACACACCTACATGCTGGGTCCGAACGGCGATTCCAACGGCTGCGTTTCGTTCCGCGACTACAACGCCTTCCTGAACGCTTACCGCAGTGGCGGCATCCGCAAGCTCGCGGTCGTCGCGCGGGTGGAGTAGGCGCGCGGCGCTTGCCCTCTCGATTCCTATTCGAATTTCAAACAGCCACTTCGTTGTCGTCCCTGCGAACGCAGGGACGACAACGCTGGCGTATGCGCACGCGTTCACCTTCCCACGGCGCGACCGCGCCCGGGTCCTTGAGCAAAGCCCTCCCTGAAACAGAAGAGGGCGCAGGGAATGCCGGGTGCACGATGCACCCGTAGCCTCGCACGCAAATAAAAAGCGTACGAGTTAGTCACCACAGGTACGCCGAACATTCCGGCATTCCCCGCGCGATGGTGTTACGGGTTACTTCGTGCTCGCCCCGGAGACCGGGCTTGTTGTCTCCGTGAGTGAACGCTCGCGCGTTGCACCGGATATCAGCGTCGGGATATCAGGCCCACACGACTTCGCCGTCCGCCGCATGCCGTTCGCCTTTCGGCGTGCGGGCGTCCATCGCATCCCGCGCCCAACGCATCGTGACGATGGCGAAGCGCCCCTCTCGTGGGTGCGGGATAGCGCGGGCTTGTAGACATGATTTGCCCGACGGGCAGAGCGAAATATTTTTGCACGAAGAGGTGGACAGTAGAATCAGCGTTGATCGCGCTTGTGAAATCGGATTTTACGCGCAATGCTGAAGGCGATTGGTCGCCGCGCCGGATCGTGCTGTTGGAATTTCCCTCGGTCGAGGCGTGGGAATCCTTCTACCACGGCGACGTCTATCGCGGCCTCAAGGCAGTCCGCGATGTCTGCAGCTCCGCGCGGTTGGTGAGTGTCGAGGGATTATAGGCCTACGGCGGCCAATCTAATTGGCTGCCGTCGGTTCTGTCTCGGGCTCGGAAAGCCGATGGAGCTTGTCGTCGAGGCCAGCTTCGTCCTCGGGCTGCGATGATTGCAGGAGAATCCGCAGCCGCTCGCCGATTTCCTCGCAGATTGCGCGGGTGTGGTCGATCGTGGGGTTATCCATGGCGAAACCCTTGATCAATACGGCAAGATCGAGACCGCTGCCTTTGGCTATCCGTGCGAGCGCTTGTTGAACAGCGGGTCGTCACGACCTTTGGCTATCCGCTACATGCGCCGTCATTTATAACGGCGGGCAGCGGTCTCGCTGTTAAAATCCAAGCGCCGGGCTTTGGTTCCAGGCGATCCCCGGAAATTCGTCAGGCCAGCCCAGCTTTTCGGCGGGATATGGGCGGCACTTTCGAATCGGGCATAGTGGGGTAAGGGGCAGGGGGTAAAGTTGGCCGAAGAGAAGAGCGAGCGGTCGCCGTGGCTGACGGTGTGGTTCAGTCCGCGCCGGACCGTCGAACGCCTCGTCGCGACAAGGCCGGCCTATTTCGTCTGGCCGCTCGCCGTACTCGGCACGTTCACCAGCCTCTTCAACCAAAGTTCCGTCATCTACGGTGCAAGCTATCTTCTGAACTGGCAGCTTATGCTGAGCATTCTGGTGTTCGGCGCGCTGATCGGCATCGTCTGGCTCTATCTCGCAGGCTTCATGCTGAGCTGGATCGGCCGCCTGCTCGGCGGGCAGGCCAGCGCGCTTCACATGCGCACCGTGTTTGCCTGGAGCACGCTGCCGACCATCCTCGGCTTTCTCGTCATTCTCGCCGTCGGCGCGGCCTTCGGGCGTGGCAGGACGCTCGACAGCGTGCCGCTCCTGGTCGCGGCCTTTTCGCTGTGGTCGCTCGTCGTTTTTCTCTTGATGCTGGGGCGGGTGCTGGGCTTCGGTTTCTTCCGCACCATCCTGACGTATATCCTGAATACGCTGCTCGGGATTGTGCTTGCGCTCTTCATTCGCAGCTTTCTCTACCAGCCGTTCAATATTCCGGCTTCCTCGATGCGGCCGACGCTTCTCGTCGGCGACTACCTCTTTGTCTCGAAATTCGCCTATGGCTATAGCCGCTTTTCGCTGCCATTCGGAGCGCGGCTGCCGGCGGGACGGATTTTCGCCTCCGAACCTGCGCGGGGCGATGTCGTGGTGTTTCGCGTTCCAAAGGACGAGGTCGACTATGTGAAGCGTGTCGTCGGGCTGCCCGGCGATCGCATTCAGATGAAGCAGGGCGAACTCTTCATCAATGAGGTGGCGGTCAAGCGTGAGCGTCTTGCCGACGAGGAGGCCGAGCAGGATGCCTGCGGCAGCGAGGGCCGGGGCCACGTCAAGCGCTGGCGCGAGACGCTATCGAACGGCGTCAGTTACGAGACGCTCGATTGCCTGGACAATGGCCCCCTCGACAGCACCGACATCTACACCGTGCCGGCCGGGCATTTCTTCATGCTCGGCGACAACAGGGACAACTCGACCGATAGCCGCGTGCTGTCAGCGGTGGGCTATGTCCCGTTGGAAAATCTGATCGGCCGCGTCAGCGTGATCTTCTTCTCGCGCACTGAAGACGACGGCACGCCGCCGCACGTTCGCACCAATCGGATCGGCCGGATCGTGCACTGAAGCAAGATCGTGCATTAAAGACTGTGCGTGGAAAGCAGGTGAAGCCTGACGATCAGCTGATGTCGCGCGGCAGCTTCCAATCGGCTTGCGGTTCGTAATTCTCTTCGACCTGTTGGATATGAAAGCCCGCGGGCAGCACCTGGCCGCCGGCTTCGTCGGCGACGGGCACATCGTCGATCAGGCCTTCCCTTAAAGCGGCCTGCCAGACTTCCTGCTCGGTCGGATAGGTCCTGGCCAGTTGGGTCTTGCCGCGAAACAGCGCGTACATGGCGGCCTCCCAGGATAGGCTTCGATTGAATCAAACGAGCCCGCTCGATTAATCGATCAACGGTCGGAGCGGGGTGGCGTTCCCTGATCGAGCCCCGTAGCGGCGCGCAGATCGTCGATCAGCTTCGAGGCCTGCGCTTTGGTCAGGCCCTTGTCGGTCGGATCGGGCTGATGCGCCTGTTCCGCAAGCGTCCTGAGATACGATTGCTGTGCGCCCGTCATCGGATCGTCCCCGGAAACCCAATCCGTCGGATCTTTCTCGGTGTTGTCGGCCATTTTCCACCTCCATCGATTTTCATCCCAACGTTTAGCTGGACTTTTCGTTCCTGATTTGTTCTTATGATCCTCGTCATCGGGATGCCGCCATGGACGCCGAGAAAGAACGAGAAATCATCAGGTTATGGAACCGGCTTCGCACCCTGGAGAAAGCGGGCCAGCCGACCTTGGCGGCAGTGAGGGAAATACGGACTGCATTGGTTGAGAGGGACCATGGGACTGGAGCACATTCGTTCCGAAATCGAGGTGATGCGCGTTCAGGTCGGAAGACAGCGTAGGGAGATCCTTCAGCTTCAACGCGCCGGCATTGCGACGGCGGCGGCCGAGGCGCTGTTGCAGCGGATGCTCGACAAGATCGATGCACTGTGCGCCGAGCGCGACCGCCTCAAGCGCGAGCGGCCCCGAGAGATGCGCAAAGCGATGGAGAGCCGGCGATGACAGGCCAGCGCACGCGGTACTTCACTGATGAGCCGGAGCTATCGCCGTTCCTCAAGGCGCTGAACGATGTTCGCCAAAAGGCGACGCGCGAAGGCTGGTGCTACCGGCATGTTCAGGCGATCATCGTTGCGATCGACCAGTATGCGGAAGCCGCCACCGGTAACCGCGAATATTTCCTCAACAAACCGCATTCCATCGGTCCCGCCAGGAGACCTGAGGACATCAGGTGAAGCCGGCCGATCCGCTGGCCGCCATCGCTCGCGCGACGAAGCGTGGGAACCGCAACCTGCACAGCAGGTTCTTCGTTCGGGCTGATTAGGGAACGCGGATGAAATACGCATCGCTGATCGTTGCCGCGCTGCTGATGCTGGCCGCCGCGCCCGCTTCGGCCCGCATGCCCGAGCTGAATGTCAAGACGCTCTGCAAGCACAGGGACGCTGACGCCAAGATGCTGCGTTCCACCATGGGGCAGAGCGTCGACGAGTGCGTGCATGACGAAGAAGCCGCCAGAGAGCGACTCAACTCGCTGTGGAGCTCGACCGAGGCCTCGATCCGCAGCCGCTGTCAGAGCGAGGGCCGTTCGCTCGGCACTACGAGCTATCTCGATCTCGTCACCTGCATCCAGATGAAAAACGACATCAAGCCGAACGCGAAAAACAAGGCGGCGCAAGGCGTGAGATAGCCGCGCGTCATTCCGGCGCGGAGCGAGGCCGGAAGCCATATTTTCGCAAGGCGCTCACCGAGCGAGGCGCCGAGCATTGATGAACAACGCGAACGGCGGGTATCCGCTACATGCGCCGTCATTCATAACGGCGGGCAACGGTCTCGCGGGGAGAAGTCGGAAGGCCCGCTCAGGGGTTCCCGCGGGAATATAAAGATTGTCGGCCATGCCGCGGCGTGGCCGATGACTCGGAAGCCTCCTGCCGGCTTCTCGGCAGCCCGGCGCCCCCGGCCGCTGCGTGATCAGGACCCAGCAGCCACCCGAACGCGCACGCCCGCAGTCCTATTTCAACGTCACGAACCGCGGCGGACCCGGGACCGCGGTTTTCGCCAAATCGGCCACCAGTGGTGCCGCATCGGGCAAGCTCAGATCCGCGTCTGCGGAGGCGAGCAGACGCATGATCTCCCAATCCTGCCTCGTGAGCGAGTAGCGCAGCGGCTCGATCCGCTCCTTATAGAATTGCAGGAACAGCGGCCGGGCAACCGGCTCTTTGACGCGGTGACCCCGCACCTCTCCGTTGACGTCGATGAGCTTCAATGCCAGCGCCTTACGCAACAGCTCCAGCGCCTGAACGCTGAGCGGACCAGCCCCATCGTCCCAATAGGTGGTGCTGCTCAGGGCGTCCAGAAACGCCCACGCCTGATCGGAATCGAAGGCGTCTGCCTGGGTGGCCCGTTTCTCAACTTCATCGGTTTGCTCGAGCAGCTCGCGTGTGAACGCTTGATAGCGCTGTTGCCGCTCCGCCTCGCGCGCCTCTTGTTCGGCGGCGCGGGCGTAAGCGTCGACCTGTCTAGGCACAAACCCCGAAACCGCCGTCAGCGCAACCAACAGAACTGTAATTGCCGCGCGCGGCGGCCTCAGCACCGCGCCTCGTCGGCAAATGATCAGGACTTCTACCGTCAGCAGGACAACAGCGGCGAGCGCCGCGAGGGTCAACCGATCGAGATCGATCGGGCCGTTGCGGAGCAAGTTGTCCAGCCGGAATCCAATGATGTTGACCAGGCTGGCAATGGCGGCGAGCAGCTGCAGAACAAGAATGGACCATCGCATCTGGAAATTGGTCGTATGAGAGGTCGTTTCGGTTCAAGCCGTCTCGTGCGTCACCTGACCTGATGGTCAGGCATTAATCGTCCTCATCGCGAGGAGCGAATGCGACGAAGCGGTCCAGCACTAGGCCCCCACGACAGCTGGATTGCTTCGCGTCGCTCGCAATGACGGCGTTAAGTGCGAACCCCAAAACAAAAACCCCGGCATCGCTGCCGGGGTTTTGCATTTCTTAGCTGTGGAGCGAGATCCCGGATCAGCGATGCACCACTGCGTGCTGCATCGCGTCCGGGACGACTTCGTCGCTTAGAAGTCCATGCCGCCACTCAAACCGGGCTTGCCCGGTTTGAGCATTCTTGGATTCAGGGGCGGCGACTGCTAACGCGTTGCGTTAGAAGTCCATGCCGCCCATGCCGCCGCCCGGAGGCATTGCGGGACCAGGGGCAGCCTTCTTCGGCAGTTCGGCGACCATGGCTTCGGTCGTGATCAGGAGCGCGGCCACGGAGGCAGCGTTCTGGATCGCGGTGCGAACCACCTTGGTCGGGTCGATGATGCCCTTGCTGACCAGGTTGCCGTACTCGCCGGTCTGGCTGTCGAAGCCATAGGAGTACTGATCCTTCTCGAGGATCTTGCCGACGATGACGGAGCCGTCTTCGCCCGCGTTGATCGCGATCTGGCGAGCCGGCGCCGACAGCGCCTTGCGCACGATCTCGACGCCGGTCTTCTGGTCGTCGTTCTTGGTGCGGATGCCCTTGAGCTGCTCGGAAGCACGGAGCAGCGCGACGCCGCCGCCCGGAACGATGCCTTCTTCAACAGCCGCGCGGGTCGCATGCATCGCGTCATCCACGCGATCCTTGCGCTCCTTCACCTCGACCTCGGTCGCGCCGCCGACGCGGATCACCGCGACGCCGCCGGCGAGCTTGGCCAGACGCTCCTGGAGCTTCTCACGGTCGTAGTCCGAGGTGGTTTCCTCGATCTGCGCCTTGATCTGCGCCACGCGCGCCTCGATGTCGGCCTTCTTGCCGGCGCCGTTGACGATCGTGGTGTTTTCCTTGTCGATCATCACCTTCTTGGCGCGGCCAAGCATGTTGAGGGTGACGTTCTCGAGCTTGATGCCGAGATCTTCCGAGATCGCCTGGCCGCCGGTCAGGATCGCGATGTCCTGCAGCATGGCCTTGCGGCGATCGCCGAAGCCCGGAGCCTTGACGGCCGCGACCTTCAGACCACCGCGGAGACGGTTCACCACAAGCGTGGCCAAAGCCTCGCCTTCGACGTCTTCCGCAACGATGACCAGCGGCTTGCCGGTCTGCACCACGGCCTCGAGCAGCGGCAGCAGCTCGTTGAGCGAGGACAGCTTCTTCTCGTTGATCAGGATGTAGGCATCGTCCATCTCAACGCGCATCTTGTCGGCGTTGGTGACGAAGTAGGGCGAGATGTAGCCGCGGTCGAACTGCATGCCTTCGACGACATCGAGTTCGGTTTCGAGCGACTTGGCTTCCTCGACCGTGATCACGCCCTCATTGCCGACCTTCTTCATGGCGTCGGAGAGGAACTTGCCGATCTCGGCGTCGCCGTTGGCCGAAATGGTGCCGACCTGGGCGATCTCCTCGTTCGAGGTGACCTTCTTGGAGTTCTTCTCGAGGTCCGCAACGACGGCTTCGACCGCAAGGTCGATACCACGCTTCAGATCCATCGGGTTCATGCCGGCGGCAACCGACTTGGCGCCTTCGCGCACGATCGCAGCCGCGAGCACGGTCGCGGTGGTGGTGCCATCGCCGGCGGCATCGGCCGACTTGGAGGCGACTTCGCGCACCATCTGGGCGCCCATGTTCTCGAACTTGTCGTCAAGCTCGATTTCCTTGGCGACGGTGACGCCGTCCTTGGTGATGCGGGGGGCGCCGAACGACTTGTCGAGCACGACGTTGCGGCCCTTCGGGCCGAGCGTCACCTTGACCGCGTTGGCGAGGATGTCGACACCGCGCAGCATGCGGTCGCGGGCGTCGACGCCGAATTTCACTTCTTTGGCTGACATTTGGTTTTCCTCAGTTGATTTCAGGTCCTCGTGCCTCGAGGAGTAGAAGGCGACAAACGCGTTGCATTTGCGCCGACGTCTCGAAGGAGGAGAGGGTTCATTGGCCTCATCCTTCGAGACGCCGGCTTCGCCGGCCCTCAGGATGAGGAAACGGCTTCGATTAAGCGGCCTTCTTCTTGGTGGCGACGTCGGTCAGAACGCCCATGATGTCGCTCTCCTTCATGATCAGGAGATCTTCGCCATCGATCTTGACCTCGGTCCCCGACCACTTGCCGAACAGGACGCGGTCACCGACCTTGATGTCGATCGGGATCAGCTTGCCGGACTCGTCGCGGCCGCCGGGGCCAACCGCGATCACTTCGCCCTGGGAGGGCTTTTCCTTGGCCGTGTCGGGAATGATGATGCCGCCAGCGGTCTTCTCTTCGGCGTCGACGCGCTTGACCACGACGCGGTCGTGAAGCGGACGGAATTTCATGCAGTCCTCCTAAGTTTCTGAAGATGTTCGCGAATTTTGCAGAATTGGCAGTCGCCGCCGACGAGTGCCAGCGGGCGAAAGTGACATAATCCAGAGTTTTGGGAGAGACAAGAGGCGATAGCAGAAAATTTGGCACTCCAACAGGGTGCCTGCCAGTTTTCGCGCGCATCGTTAACGCTACGCCGTCGTCCCGGACCGGCCGGCGCGCTATTAGCAGCTCCTCTAAGTGGCTGCTAATGCAGACTTTTTCAACACATCGTTAAACATTTAGGCTTGTGATGGGTTGTTCGCGTGCGTCACATTTCTCTCATGTGAGTGCATCTCGACTCGCCAGGCGCGGCTCCAGCTGCACTCTCGCAATACGGAGGGTTCGCATGGTCTCGCGGGTTGGTGTTTCCGAAGACTTCCGGAAACAGGTGCTGGGTTACGGGCTGACGACGGCGGAAATTCTCTATCGGTTGCCGGATCATCCTTCACTGCTCCAGACCTATGTCTGGCAGAATTACGATCTGTTCCCCAAGTTTCCCGCGCTGACGGATTTCCTGCAGTTCTGGCAGGAAAAGCTCGAGGGACCGCTTTATTCCGTCCGCATCGCGCACTCCAAGCTGATCAAGCCCGCCGAGCTTCGCGCCGTCGACGGCGTGTTCCGGTTGCATTGAATCTCTCTCCCCACGTCATTGCGAGGAGTGAAACGACGAAGCAATCCAGCCCTTCAGGCGACTGGATCGCGTCGCTATCGCCCGCGATGACGGCATGACGCGTCTGTGCTAGCCTTGTTCGAACGAACAGGGAGAGCAGGGATGGCCAAAAAGAAATCGAAGAAGCCGGCTTCGCGCGCGGCCGCCAAATCAAGCGCTGCGAAAACATCGGCGCGAAAAAAATCCTCACCGCGCAAGACTGCGGCGAAGTCGACGGCGCGCCGCAAGCTCGCCAGCAAGGGCAGGGCGGCGCCGGCGCCGAAGCGCGCGCGGCCCAAGCAGCGCGTCGCCATCAGCCATCATCGCGACGAAGACTTCAAGGCCGACGGCCTGCGCACCTACGCGAAGTACCGTGATCTCGGCGTGGCGGAAGCCAGCTCTGGCGTGGCGCGGGCGCATGTCATCCGCCTGATGGGGCCGTGCGATCCCGATGTGGTTTCGAAGCTGCACTTCCACGACGTCGATTTCCAGATGGTCTATGTGCTCAAGGGCTGGGTGAAGACCTATATGGAGGGCGTTGGCGAGACGACGTTCCGCGAGGGGAGCTCCTGGACCCAGCCGCCGCGCATCAAGCACCTGATCATGGATTATTCCGACGATGTCGAACTGTTGGAAGTGATCCTGCCGGCCGACTTCAAGACGGTCGAGCTGACGGTGTGATGAATCAAGGCTCGTCATGGCCGGGCTACGTCCCGGCCATCCACGTCTTCCCTGTCAAAAAGTCGCCAAGACGTGGATGCCCGGGTCAAGCCCGGGCATGACGGAAACGCAATGACCTTCTCCTATCGCGAGGACATCGACTGGCTGCGCGCCATAGCCGTGCTGTCGGTGGTGGCGTTTCACTTTGAGGCGCCGGTCTATGGCGGCTTTGTCGGCGTCGATATTTTCTTCGTGATCTCCGGTTATCTCATCACCGGCATCATCCAGTCCGAACTGAAGACCGGCACGTTTTCCTTCGCGCGGTTCTACGAACGGCGGGTGCGGCGGCTGCTGCCGGCGCTCTACGCCATGGTGGCGCTGACCGCGATCCCGTCCTTCCATTATCTGCTGACGTCCGAGCGCGCGGAATTCTTCCGCTCGATGGCGTCCGTCGTCACCTTCACCTCGAATATCTTCTTCTGGCTCCGGACCGGCTATTTCGACCATGCCGCGGTCGAAAAGCCGTTGCTGCACACCTGGTCGCTTGCGGTCGAAGAGCAGTTTTATCTGGCGCTGCCGCTGGTGCTGTGGGCCCTGGTACGCTTCGCGGGAGATCGCCGCTTCGCTTTGCCGATCCTGCTTTCGGTGCTGTCGCTCGCCTCCTTTGCGCTGTCGGTCGGACTGATGCAATCGGGCGCGTCTGCGGCCGCATTTTTCCTGAGCCCGCCACGAGCCTGGGAGTTCCTGGTCGGCGGACTCGTCGCGAGCCCCGCCGTTCCGCTGTTGCGGCAGCCGCTGGCGCAAACAATCGCGCGCGCTGCGGCGCTGGTCCTGCTGGCGGTCCCGATCTTCGGGTTGCGCCAGGGGCCCGGTTTTCCCGGCGTCAATGCGCTTGCGCCCTGTATCGGCGCGGCACTGTTCATCTGGAGCGGCATCGGCGTGACCTCGCAGCAGCGCGGGCCTTTTTCGCCGCTGGAGATCATCCGCTTCTTCGGACGCATCTCCTATTCGCTTTATCTCTGGCATTGGCCGCTGTTTACCTTTGCGCGGTTTTCGAAAAGCAGCCTGGTGCTGGATGCAACCGACAAGTGGTTGCTGTTCGCGCTGACGACGTTGATCTCGTATCTGTCGTGGCGCTATGTCGAGCAGCCGTTCCGCGATCGGACGCTCGCGCCGAGCCGGCGTTCGGCATTCGTCTTGGCTTTCGCGGCGAGCGTGGTGCTGATACTCGTGAGTGCGTCCGGCTTTTTCGCAAGCCGCAACCCGTCGAACGCCGATAGCGCCGCTCGCGCGCTTGAAGCCTACGATGCGTATGACATTTCGTCGTTGTACCGCCTGGGCACGTGCTTCCGGCCGCCAAGCGGCGTCATCGCCACGTCTTGCCTGTCGTTGGCACCAGACAAGCCAAACTGGATGCTGTGGGGCGACAGCTTCGGCGCTCACTATTATTCCGGCCTGAACGCGGTGGCTGCATTACGCGGGCTAAATCTCTTGCAGGCGACGCAAGCCGCTTGCATGCCGACCTTGAACGCCGCGGCGCAAGGCAATCCCTCGTGCCGCGATTTCGCCACGCAGATCGCGGGCTTCGTCGGCGACCATAAGCCGGACCTCGTCATCATGGCCGGAGACTGGCTGGAATACGGCCGCGGTTCGCGCTTCGATGGCATGATCGCCGACCTCGCGAAAACCATTGCCGCGCTCAACGAGAAGGGCATTTCGGTCGTGCTGTTGGGGCCGGCCGTGCAATTCAAGGCGAGACTTCCATCGATGCTGTTGCGCACGCAATTGCGCGGAGCAGAGGCGCGCCCCGATGATTTCGTGCTGCCTGGCATTTTTACTTTCGATGCGCGGATGAAGACGGCGCTGCCGGATCGTGACGGCTTCTCCTATGTTTCGGTCGTCGATGCGGTCTGTCCGGCGCGGCAATGTCCGCTCACGCTGGAGGGCGGCGTGCCACTGGCCTGGGACCACGCGCATCTGACGGCCGAGGGCTCGGCCTATGTCGCCGGCAAGATCGCGCCGCGGCTATTGGCAGCGCGCGCGCCCTAAGCGTCATCCGGTTGATGGGGCGAGCCGCACGACATGGGCATCGACCGGATCCGGATAGCCCTTGAGCGCAAAGCGCCGCTGTTCGCTGCTCGCGAGTTCCGGCAGAGGCTGCCAGGCCGCCTGGCTGACGATCATCTCGCCGCCTTTCGCTGAGGCCACCAGCCGGGCGCCGAAATTCATGGCGTCGCCCAAGGCCGTGAACTGGTAATTGCCGCCCTCGATGCCGATCGAGCCAACGAATGCCTTGCCCGCATGCACGCCGATGCCGATCGGAAGCCAGGGCCCATGCGGATCGGCGTGACCGGTCGCTCGCAGCAGATCGAGCCCGGCCTTGATGGCGCGTTTTCGATAATCTGAGCCGGCGAGGCCGGGCAGATAGAGGGCAATGACCTCATCGCCGACCATTTTGTCGACGACTGCGTCACTCCGGTTGAACACGACCGTTGCCGTGCGGAAGAAGCGCTGCATCAGTGCGGCGAACTCCGCCGGCCTCATGCCGGCGGCAAGCTGGGTCGAGCCACGCACGTCGGCATAGAGCAGGGCGATCTCGAGTTCGGTCCCGCCGCGGTGCTCAGCGAACACGGCTTCGCACTTTTCGCACATATGCGGATTGCGCCGCCATGGTCCGCGTCCGATCAGGCGCAGCGCCGGCGCCGTAAAGCCGTCGAAACCGGCATAGCAGAGGCGGCAGCGCTCGGTCGCGGTCGGCGACAGCAGGCGGAACATCTGACGGCCCCGCCGCAGCATCGGATGCTGACCGGAGAGCAAGTCCTGCCAGAACGGGCTGAAGTTGGGCACGTCGTCGACAGGCTCTGCCACGCGCTTTTTTCCGCCATCGGAGCACCCCGGCAACCTAGCCAAGGCAAACCGGTGAAGTCCAGCGTATCATGTCAGCACGCCGACAATCGCGCCCATCAGGCAGGTGGTCAGCGTGCCCGAGACGATCGATTTCAGGCCGAGCGAATTGATTTCGGCCCGCCGCTCCGGCGCCATGACGCCGAGGCCGCCGACCATGATGCCGAGGCTGCCGAAGTTGGCAAAGCCGCACATCGCATAGAGCATGATCAGGCGCGAGCGTGGATCGAGCGTGTCCGGCGGCAGTTTCGAAAAATCCACATAGGCGATCAGTTCGTTGAGCACCGTTTTGGTGCCCATCAGGCTGCCGGCGGAGACCGCTTGCGGCCACGGCAATCCCATCAGCCAGCATACCGGTGCCATGACATAGCCGAGCAGCCGTTGCAGCGTGATCGCGCCGCCGATCTCCGGCAACAGGCCGAGCATCGCATTGCCGAGATGGACCAGCGCCACCAGCACGATCAGCATGGCGACGATGTTGAGCAAGAGTTCGAGGCCGGACGTGGTGCCCTTGACGATCGCATCCATGGTGGAGGCGGCGTGTAGGTCGGGATCGTCAGCGAGCCGCGGATCGCCGGCCTTGCCGCCGGTTTTCACCGCGATCGTCTCAGGCACCATGATCAGGCTGACGAGGATGGCGGCGGGCGCGCCCAGCACCGAAGCGATCACGAAATGCGCACCCGCATCCGGAATGAGCGGAGCAAGCAGCGTGGCGTAGAGCACGAGGACGGTGCCGGCGATCCCGGCCATGCCGCCGGTCATCACCAGGAAAAGTTCGCTGCGCGTGAGCGCGGCCAGATACGGGCGGATGAACAGCGGCGCCTCCACCATGCCGAGAAAGATGTTTGCCGCCGTGGAGAGCCCGACCGCGCCGCCGATCCCAAGCGTCCGTTCGAGCACGAAAGCCATGCCGCGCACGACCGGCGGCAGGATGCGCCAATAGAACAGCAGCGTGGTCAGCACGCTCATGACAAGCACGATCGGCAGCGCCTGAAACGCCAGGATGAATTCGGCGCCGGGCGATTTCAGCTCGAACGGCAGCGCGCCACCGCCCAGATAGCCGAACACGAATGACGTGCCCGCTCGCGAGGCCGCCGCGATCGCGCCGACCGCATCATTGATCGCACCGAACAGATGCGCCACGGCCGGCAGCTTGGTCAGCACAATCGCGGTCGCAACGGTGACGGCGAGGCCCATCGCGGCCTGCCGCAGCGAGACGGCGCGGCGGTTCTCGCCAAGCGCCCAGGCGAGCGCCAGCAGGACGACGACACCGAACACCGATTGCAGTTGCAGCATCTTTCGAACAGCTCCCCTTCGACACTCCAAACCTCCTGGTGAGGAGGCGCGAGTGCGGCGTCTCGAACCATGAGGCCCGATAGCGGCCTCATCCTTCGAGACGCCGCTTGCGCGGCTCCTCAGGATGAAGGGAGCGAGCGACCCGGGACCGAGTATGGCAGCCTTGCAGTTTGTGGCGCAATGCCATGCAAGAGCCATTCCCTTGGTGGCGTTGACTTTGCCGGTGCCATCGGCCACCGATCGCTACTATGCCTTCGCCTCTGCCGGTCAGTGCCGGAACGCTACTCAAGCAACCCTCATTTCTCTTCTTCCTGTTGTCGCGAAGCCTGACGCGGTTTGCCAGTCAGATCGGCGCCGTCGCGATCGGCTGGCAGATCTACGACCTGACCGGCAGCGCCTTCGATCTCGGCATGGTCGGGCTGGTGCAGTTTCTCCCCACGGCGCTGCTCGTGTTCGTGGCCGGCCACGCCGCCGACCGCTTCGAGCGCAAGCGCGTGGTGCAGCTTTGCCAGCTCGCGGAAGCCGCGACCGCGCTGTTCCTGGCTTACGGCTCCTACGGAGGCTGGCTGACCGAGATCCATATCTTCGTCGCGACCTTTGTGCTCGGGATGGCGGGAGCGTTCGAAAGCCCGACCATTGCGGCGCTGCTGCCGCTGATCGCGCCGCGAGGTTCGCTGCAACGCGCGACCGCGCTCTCGAGTGCCGCCGCTCAGCTCGCGACCATCACCGGGCCGGCGCTGGGCGGGATCGCCTACGCCGTCGCGTCCGGTCTGCCCTATGGCATCATGCTGATGTTCTGGCTTTTGTCCGCGCTACTGACGGGTGGCATCCGCGCCAGCGAACCGGAAGCGGACAAGGACGCGGCCACGGCCGACGACGTCTTTGCCGGCGTCCGCTTCATCCGCAACAATCCCGCCATCCTCGGCACCATCTCGCTCGATCTGTTCGCGGTGCTGTTCGGCGGCGTGACCGCGCTGCTGCCGATCTATGCGCGCGATATCCTCGACGCCGGGCCGTTCGGCCTCGGCATCCTGCGCGCGGCGCCGGCGGTCGGCGCGCTGCTGATGACCGCGATCCTGGCGCGAAGCGCCATCAACCGCCGCGTCGGATTGAGGATGTTTCAGGCGGTGATCGTGTTCGGCATCGCAACGATCGTGTTTGCTCTGTCGCACTGGATGTGGCTGTCGGTGCTCGCGCTCGCCGTTCTTGGCGCCGCCGACACCATCAGCGTCGTGATATGTTTCTCGCTGGTGCAATTGTCGACGCCGAACGAGATGCGTGGCCGCGTCGGCGCGGTGAATTTCCTGTTCATCAATGCTTCGAACTATCTCGGCCAGTTCGAGAGCGGCGTCGCGGCCGCGCTGTTCGGCACGGTCGCCTCCGCCGTGATCGGCGGCGTCGCCACAGTCGCGATTGCGCTGGTTTGGATGAAGCTGTTTCCGTCGCTGCGCGGGGTCGAGCGGCTGGAGTAGGCCTTACTTTCTCACCCGCCACACCGCGATCTTGTCGGCGGGATCGAGCTGGACCCGCTCCAGAAAGTCCGGCGTTTCGCCGCGGGCGAGACGGGCCTCCAGCCCGTCGGGCGCGAGCTTGATGATATTGGTGTCCGGAGACGCCGGGCAGGTGAGGACGTAGTCGGCGCCACGATTCTTCAGGATCTGCTCCGCGGCCGCTGGAGACGCCATCATCAGCCTGATCAGCGCGGCGATGCCGTCATTGTCGCGGTGATAGGGACCGGCGAAGACGTCGTGATTGGTTTGCGCGAGGATCGCCGGTCCAAGATCGACCGGCGCCATCACGCGGCCCTTCGGCAACCGCCTCAGGGAAGCGACGTCCGCCAGCGAGTGACATGAGGAGATGTCGCCGATGATGTCCGGCTTGAACATCGTATCGGTCAACGGCTTGATCGAAAGCCCGACGGCCGCAAGGCTCAGTGGCGACAGAAGCGCCGACAAGACAAGCAGGCTCGGTCCGGAAGCCAGTCGCGGCCACAGGACTGCAAGGCTGGCGACGAGCAGCGGCGTCGCCACCATCGATGCGCCGGCGGCGGCGCGTACCTCCCAGAAGCTCGTTAAGATCAGCGCCGTCAACGCCGCGATGCCGACGATCCAGCGAAATCTTTCCGCGGGCGCCGAGCGGATCAGCGTCGCCACGGCAAAGCCAAGGGACAGCAGCGAAAAGCCGTAAACGGCGGCAGTCTTTTCCGGAAAAAGCTGCAGGATCCTGCCGAACGGCATCGCTTCTGCAACATTGCCGATCCACAAGCTGATGACGAGTGGATCGAGATGCGCGTAAGGCGGCGCCACGCATCCTGGAAACAACGCGACGAAAGCTCCGGCGAAAACGATGCCGAGTGCCGCGCCGCTGACGAGCCGCATCGACAGGGTTTGAAAATAGCGATCGATTGCGATCATGAGCAGGAGGCAGGCACCGCCGCCCGCAGTCAGCAGCAGCACCGGGCCGCCAAAGGCATCGCATACCGGCGCGGTTAGTGCGGCCGGCGGAAGCAATGCGGGCGCGAGCAGCAGCGATGATGCCGCAAGTGCCGCACCGAAGGCGCCGACCTGCCGCGCAACAACCGCGCCGCGCCACACGAAGAGACCGAACACCGCAAGTCCGACCGCGGCTATAGCAGGCAGCATTTCGACGCCGATCGCAAGCGACAGCGCGGCAAAGAGGCCGCCCAGTGCAGCCTTCGCGGCGCTCCGCTCGATCTGCACCGCCATCAGGACCAGTGCGAGCACCAGATCGATCTGGGCGTTGTGGTGATCGATCGCGCCGGCGCGGAAATGGCCGAGCGCCGGCACGCAGACCACGGCCAGCGCCACCGCTGCGATCACCGGGCTCCTGCTGTTGCTCATTTGCCTTGCGATCGCCGCGACCAGCACGAGCGCGAGCGCAAGCAGCAACGTCGGCCAAAGGTAGAGCGTGGCGGCTTCGGCGCCGTGCATTCCCAAGATCGGCTTCAACAGAAGGATGAACGCAGCCAGCGGCGCGTCAATCAGGCGCGACCAGTGCATCAAGGTGCCCGGCGGATTCATCCGGTACTGCGACAGGTCGAACCAGCTTTGGCCGCCGATCAGGTCGCGAACCTCGACCAGCCGGAAGGCGTCGTCGGTGGACAGGGCATCGAACACGCCGTCCTTGATCGCGGGCAGAGCGAGAATGATCGCCGCGGCCAGGAACAGCGACGAAATCAGGATGAGCGGATACGTGCCGTCCTGTGCCTTTTGCCGGGCGCGTCCTGCGGTCAAGGTGAGGTCGGACATGGTGCTTCGTATCGCTGGTGCTGGCCGAGGGCGCGTGACCAGGAACGCACGTGCCGTCGCGCCGCCACCCTAGCGGTCAATTGGTTTGCAAACCGTTTGTCCCGTGAAGCGGTTTTGCCCGGCGTTTCGGCGGTTTTCTGCCGAAACCGGGGCTTTCGACGCCTTAAAGGGCGCGCCGCGCGGCCGGCTCAGCCCCGGCCGACGAACGGCATCTTGCTGGCCATCACCGTCATGAACAGAACGTTAGCGTCCAGCGGCAGGCCGGCCATGTAGGCGACTGCGTCGCCGACGGCCTTGGAGTCCATGCGGGGCTCCGGCATCTTGCGGCCGTCCGGCTGCAACACGCCGTCGACCATGCGGTCGGTCATCGGGGTCGCCGCATTGCCGATGTCGATCTGGCCGACCGCGATATCGTAGGCACGACCGTCGAGATTGCTCGCCTTGGTGAGCCCGGTGATCGCATGCTTGGTCGAGGTGTAGGCGGCGGAGAACGGCCGCGGCGCATGTGCCGAAATCGAGCCGTTGTTGATGATGCGGCCGCCGCGCGGCGTCTGGTCCTTCATGATGCGGAAGGCGTGCTGGGTGCAAAGGAAGGCTGCGGTGAGGTTGGTATCGACCACCGCCTGCCACTGCTGGAGCGTCAAATCCTCAAACGGCATGGCCGGCGTGCCCATGCCGGCATTGTTGAACAGCAAATCGAGCCGGCCATAGCTTTCCACCACCTTGGCAAACAGCGCAGCGATCGAGCCGGCATCGGTCATGTCGGCGGGAACGACGAGCGCCTTGCCGGCGGGGCCGAGGCTCGCCGTTTCCTCCAGCTTCTCCTTGCGCCGCCCGGCGAGCGCGACGGTGAAACCCGACTGCATCAGCGCCAGCGAGGCCGCGCGGCCGACGCCGGTTCCGGCGCCGGTGACGATGGCGATCTTGTTCTTGTTGTCGCTCTTGGGCTCGGTCATTGTTTCCTGCCTTTGGTGTTCGTTGTCTTAGGGTTTTGGAGTCTCGGTCTTGTATGGTGGCCGCGGAATATTCTGGTGCGCGGCGCGTAACGCGGCCGACCAGCGCGAACGCAAGTCGTGGAAATAGGGCTCGCCGGCTTCGATGCGGTGATTGAGGTCGGCCTCGCAGGCGTCTGTGCGCACCACCAGCACGTCGATCGGAAGCCCGACGCCGAGATTGGAGCGCATGGTCGAATCCATCGAGATCAGGCCGGTCTTCAGCGCTTCGTAGAGCTCGACGTCGTAATGCATCGCGCGGTCGAGCACCGGCTTGCCGTATTTGTGCTCGCCGATCTGCAGGTAAGGCGTATCGGTGGTGCATTCGATGAAGTTGCCGGCCGGGTAAACCATGAACAAGCGCATCCGCGAGCCCTTGATCTGGCCGCCGAACAGGAACGAGACGTCGAAACTGATGTCTTCCGATTTCAGCGCGGTGCCCTCGGTGGCGTGCACCGCACGGATCGCCTTTCCGATCCGCTGTGCGGCCTGGAACATGGTTGGCGCGTTCAGCAGCGTCTCGACTTCGCCGGTCTCGGGGTCTTCCATCCCCTCGGTCAGGGTGGACAGCACCGACTGGCTGATCGCAAGGTTGCCGGCGCTGGCGACCGCCATGATGCGTTCGCCGGGCTTTGCAAAGACATGCAGCTTGCGGAAGGTCGAGACGTTGTCGAGCCCGGCATTGGTGCGGGTGTCGGCGATCATGACCAGCCCGTCCCGTACCAAAATTCCGCAGCAATAGGTCATTTCGCCTCGCACTTCCTGAACGTATCGCGGCGCGAAACTATCCAATTTCGCGCACGCGTCCAACCCCAATCGAAGCGGTTGCGGGTCTTGGGCTGCGACCATGCTTCAATTGCAAACAGGCCAGGTCTCGACCACGATGGGCGTCAAACGGGGGCGGCCATGGGACGGCAAAAGGCAATCGTCGGCATGATTTTCGCCGCGCAGATCTGGGCCGCGGGCGCAGCGCTCGCCGGTCCCTGGGAAGACGGCATGGCCGCCTATAACCGCGGCGATTATGTTCCGGCGCTCCAGGTGTTCCGCGCCATGGCGAGGGAAGGCAATGCGGAGGCGCAGCGCCTGCTTGGCCAGATGTATCGGCGTGGCCAGGGCGTCAGGCGCAGCCCCGCGCGCGCCTTTGTCTGGTTCACCCGCGCCGCCGCGCGCGGCGATCGGCGGGCGAACGCGGATTTGCGCGCGATGTCGCAATCCATGAGCGCGACGGAGCTTGCAAGAGCCCGTGCGGTGATGGAGGCCTGCGAGGCTTCGGACTATCGCGGTTGTGAATATTGATGCCCGCCCGAGCGGGGCAGGCACCGTTCACATTTCTCGTAAGCAAGCGAACAGACTGCGCCCGAGCGGCGCACTTTATCTGGCGGCGTAAGCGTGCCGCATTGGTTTGAGCACGGCGAGCGCCAGGATGCCGGTCAATGCGTCCAGCGCGATGATGATGGCGAACACCGGCAGCCAGCTTCCGGTCTGTTCCCGCAATAGCGCCGCCAGCGGGCCCCCGAGGATCGAGCCGATGCCTTGCGCGATGTAGAGCAGGCCATAATTCGTGGTGGCATGCTTTGCGCCGAACGTGTCGGTCAGGGTTGAGGGAAACAGCGAGAAGATTTCGCCCCAGCCGAAGAACACGACGCCGGAGAGCAGCACGAAGACCAGCGCGTTGTCGCGGAACAACACCATCAGCGTGACGGATGCGGCTTCCAGCAGGAAGGCGATCGCCATGGTGTTCTCGCGGCCGATCCGATCCGAGACCCAGCCGAAGAACGGGCGGGTCAGCCCGTTGGTGATACGATCGATGTTGGCCGCGAGCGGCAGCGCGGCCATTCCGAACACGGTAACTGCGGCAACGCCGAAATCGCGCGAGAACGCCGAAAATTGCGAAATGATCATCAAACCGCCGGTCGACATCATCGTCATCATGACGAACATCAGCCAGAACACGGGGGTCCGCAGCATCTGATCCGGCGGCGTGCCGACGCGCGACACTTCCACCGTCGGCTGCGGCAGCACGTCATCTGTGGTCGGCAGACGGAGCGCAAGCGCGGCCGCTGCGCCGACCAGACCCAGAATGATGCCGAACACCACCAGCGTATGCTGATAGCCGCGCTCGGCGATCATGTTGTAGATGGAGTTGTTGGTCAAAAGCGCACCAAAGCCGTAACCCGCCGCGACAACGCCGGTGGCAAAGCCGCGTCGATCGGGAAACCAGCGAACCATCAGGCCGACGACGCCGACATAGACGATGCCGGTGCCGATGCCGCAGAACAGTCCGTAGGTGAGATAAAGACCGACAATGCTTGTTGCGTAGCTGGCGGCGATCCAGCCCAGGCCCGAGAGCAGGCATCCGCTCGCGATCAGAAGCCGCGCGCCGAACTTGTCGATCAAAAAGCCCTGCAGCGGCGACAGGAAGGTCTGCAACACGATCAGGATCGTGAAGGTGACTTGAAGCGTCGAAAGCTGAACGCCGAGACTTTCTTGCAGGGACTTGGTGAAGAACGTCCAGCCATATTGCGGGCTCGAGATCGACATCATCGCGATCAGTCCGAGCACGAGCTGAACCCACCGCGTCGCCGTCACCGATTGTGCCGACGATACCCCGTTGACCGTAGTCATCCTTGCCCCCTTTTTGTTTTACCACCCCAGCCCTTGGCATACGTTGTACCACGCGGCACCTGCCGCGCAACGCCGGCCGCATGGTTCGTTCGTCGGGGGAGGGGGGCGGCTGAGGGACCGCGCGCGAGGCCTATGGTGACAGGCTCGCCAGATAGGCCGATATCGCCAGCATGTCGCTTTCGCTGAGATTGGCGACCACGGGGCGCATCAGTTCGGCATTGGCGCCGGCGCGACTGCCGATCTTGATGTCGTTGAGCTGGCGAAACACGTACATCGGCGAACGGCCGGTGAGGTGCGGCACCTCGCCAAGGCCCTTGAGGTCGGGACCGTGGCAGGTGGCACAGGGTTGCGTCTGGCCGGCACTGCCTTTCACCAGCGCTTCGCCGCGCTTCAGGCTGCCGACGGGCACGTTGGCGACGAAGCCGAAACGGGAGTCGCGCAGGTGGGCGCGCTCGGGCGCCTGCGGCAATTCGATGATGCGATTGCCGATCGGCTCGGTGCCGTCGATGGCGAACCGCATGCCGCCGACGCGCAGTTCTGTCTTCGGCACGGTGTCGGTTTCGACCACCTTGTTCCAGGCGAGGCGGGGCAGGGCGGCATAGTACTTTGCGGCCTCGCGCACTTCTTCGTCGCTCACCGCTTTGGCGATCGGGAACATCGAGCCCGCGCGCGCGCCCTTGCGGTGCCCATCCTTGAAGTCGGCCATCTGCCTGACGATGTAGGCTTCGGGCAGGCCGGCGAGGTCGGAGGATTCCGGGTGACCGCCGCCGGTGGTGACGTGGCATTTGGAGCACGCCTTCACGGCCGGCGTGCGCCCGTTTGCGACGACCGATGGCATCGGCGGGTGATCTTCGGGAAACCAGTCCGGCGGCGCGAAATCGTTCTCGACCTGAGCTTGGGTATATTTCCGGCTGCTGCCGGGAAGCGTCTTTTCTTCCTTGGCGTCGAATTCGGGCAGCGCCGGATTGGCCGGATAGGCCCAGCCCGGAAGAGCTGCCGCGTCTGCCGGCGCGGCCGCGGGAGGTGCCGACTGCGCGAACGCAGCGGCCGCCGCCAGGCCCATCACCACCAATGCTCCAGCAAATACGAGCTTCATTGTTCCCCCCGGATGCTTGCTTCTTGTTATGACTGCCATTGCCACTGGCCGTGCCGGCCAGCCTGATCGACTTTGACGGCGACCGTCAGCGTCTCGGTGCCGCCGCCGTAGCGGGTGCCGCGCACCGGCGCCGCGCCGAGATAATCGAGCCCGATCGCGACGCGGACGTGGGCATCGGTGGTGCAAATCGCATTGGCCGGATCGAAGGCGACCCAGCCGAGATTGGGCACGAAGGCCTCGGCCCAGGCATGTCCGGCCGGCTGATGGACCAGACCGTCGGAGCGGAGAAAGTGCCCGGAGACGAAGCGCGCGGGCACGCCGACCGAGCGCGCGCAGGCGATGAAGATGTGCGCATAGTCCTGGCAGACGCCGCGCTTGAGGCCGAAGGCTTCGGCGGCCGACGTGCCGCTATTGGTCGGGTCTTCATCGAACGTCATGTGGTCGTTGATCTGCAGCATCAGCGCGTGCAGGAAACCGAGTACGTCCTTTTCCGACTCCGATCGCAGTTCGCGCGAAAAGGCCTCCATCGCCGGATTGACCTCCGTCAGCGGCGTGGCGCGCAGGAACAGGCTGGGCGGAAAGCGTTCGTCGGTCCCGCGCAGCACGCCGCCGGTGTCATGGGTTTCGACCAGACCTTCCACCGTGATGGTGAGATCGGAGAGCGCGGCCTCGGTCAGCACGTGGATGGTGTTGCCGAAGGCGTCCTGACGCATGTGCAGGCGCGAGTCGGTGGAAACGTCGATCTGCCACTCGGCGACATATTGACCGTCATGGCTGCCGGGCGTCATCCGCAGGATTTGCGTGATGCCGGTCGCCGGCGGTTCGTAGCGATAGGTCGTGGAATGGGCGATGCGCAGGCGCATGAGTGATCGATCAGCAGTTGGAGGTCTCTCTTTCGCCTCCCCCTGAAAGGGGGAGGTCGATGCGGAGCATCGGGAGGGGGGCGTCCGGTGCGATCATGGACCCCCACCCGACCCTCCCCCTTGCAGGGGGAGGGAGAAGCGCTAGCGTCAGATCAAATACTGTTTGGTGATGATTTCACCAAGCCTTGAGTTGTCGGCGATGAATTCCTGAATGAATTCATGGACACCATGCTGGAAGATGTCGTCCATGTTGCTGTGTTCCAGGCGATTGCGGACGCCGCGCGCGTGGCGCTGGGAGGCGCCCTGGCGGCCATAGGCGACCCCGATCTGGTCGAGATTGCGCACCAGATTGCCGTAACAGCTCGCAAGCGATCGCGGCAGGGAGTCGTTGAGGATCAAGAGATCCGCGATCAGCCAGGGTTTCAGCGTCTCGCGATAGACCCAGTGATAGGCGGTCAGCGCCGACACCGAGCGCAGGATCGAGGTCCATTGATAGTAGTCGAGCGGGCCGCCGACGTGTTCTTCCTCGGGCAGCAGCACATGGTATTTCACGTCGAGAATGCGCGCGGTGTTGTCGGCGCGCTCCAGATGGACGCCGAGCCGCGAGAACCAGTAGGCATCGTTGCGCAGCATGGTGCGGTAGGCGGAGCCGTCGAAACGCAGCGAGGTCTCCTGCACGAAGCGCAGGAAGCGCGCCAGTTCCTCGCGGGTCTTGGTGCCCTTGACCCAGACTTCCTGCAATTCGATCCAGGCCGAATTGATGGTGTCCCACATTTCGCTGGTCAGCGCGGTGCGCACCGAGCGTGAATTGAGCCGGGCCGCCTCGATGCAGTTCCTGATCGAGGAGGGGTTGTTGGCATCGAACGACAGGTAGTCGACGACGTTCTGTTCGTTGGCTTCCTTGTGGACGGTATAGAAGTTCTGGCTGACGCCGGCGGTGAGCAGCGCCGATTCCCACTCGTTGGTCTTGCCGATATAGGCAGCCGGCAGCGCGGTGACGCGCAGCGTGGCGTCGATCGTGCGCGCAATGTATTCGGCCCGTTCGACGTAGCGGGCAAGCCAATAGAGATTTTCGGCAGTACGCGACAGCATAGGCTATTCGTCCAATATCCACGTATCCTTGGTGCCGCCGCCCTGGCTCGAATTGACCACCAGCGAGCCTTCCTTCAGCGCCACCCGTGTCAATCCGCCCGGCACGATGGTGGTGCGCTGGCTGCCCGTCAGCACGAAAGGACGCAGATCGACGTGACGGGGCGCCAGACCCGACGCGGTGCAGGTCGGACAGGTCGACAGCGCCAGCGTCGGCTGCGCAATGAAACCTTCCGGCTCGCGCTTGAGCTTGTCGCGGAACGCCTCGATCGTCGCCTTGGTCGCGGCAGGTCCAATCAGCATGCCGTAGCCGCCGGAGCCGTGAACTTCCTTGACCACGAGCTGATCCAGGTTGTCGAGCACGTAAGCGAGATCTTTCGGCTCGCGGCAGCGCCAGGTCTGCACGTTCTTCAGGATCGGCTCTTCGCTGAGATAGAATTTCACGATGTCCGGCATGTAGGAGTAGATCGCCTTGTCATCGGAGATGCCGGTGCCGACCGCGTTCGCCAGCGTGATGTTGCCGGCGGCATAGGCCGACATCAGGCCGGGCACGCCGAGCGCTGAGTCGGGGCGGAAGGTGAGGGGATCGAGGAAGTCGTCGTCGAGGCGGCGGTAGATGACGTCGACGCGTTTGAGCCCTTCGGTGGTGCGCATGAACACCACATCGTCCTTGACGATGAGGTCGCGGCCTTCGACCAGCTCGATGCCGAGCTTGTCGGCGAGGAAGGAATGCTCGTAATAGGCGGAATTGTACACGCCGGGCGTCATCAGGGCGACCGTCGGCTCGGCCGAAGCGCTGAACGGCGCCACCGAGCGCAATGCCGACAGCAATTCATCCGGGTAGCGTTCGACCGGCGCGATGCGGTGGCGGGCGAACAGGTCCGGAAACAGCCGCATCATGATTTCGCGGTTTTCCAGCATGTAGGACACGCCCGACGGCGTGCGCGCGTTATCTTCCAGCACGATGAAGTTGTCGGCGTCGGTGCGGATGATGTCGATGCCGGCGACGTGGACGTAGATGTCGTGCGGCACGTCCTGGCCGTTCATCTCCGGGCGGAACACCGGGTTCTGGAAGATCAGGTCTTCGGGGACGATGTTGGCGCGCAGGATGTCGCGGCCGTGATAGACGTCGCGCAGGAACATGTTGAGCGCCTTGACGCGCTGCTTCAGTCCCTTTTCAAGGACGGTCCATTCCTTGGCGGACATGATCCTGGGGATGACGTCGAAGGGAATCAGGCGTTCCTGGGCTTCCGCATCGCCATAGACCGCAAAGGTGATGCCGATCCGGCGAAACAGCAGCTCGGCCTCTTGGCGGCGATATTCGAGAGCGTCCGGCGGCGTCTCTTTCAGCCAGCGGGAGAGTTCCTGATAGGCGGGACGAATGGCTTCGCCCAAGCCGTTCATTTCGTCGAACGCAACTGCCATGAATCGCGGACCGCTCCCCAAGCCTCTCCACCAGTCAGGCTACAGTGCATGACTTCACAGGATGGTAGCAAGGCTTGGGCCAGCGCGATATGCATTGGTTCTGGCCATTTGCTTTGGATAGCTGGGATATGCACGAAAAAACGGCTGGCGACTGCCCATTTCGGTGGCAAAATTCCGTCAGAGATCAAGGCGTTGGCCAAGCACGGGATTTCGGCCCAGACGCGCGCTGGAAGGAGAGATTATGAGTGAGATCGTCACCGCCGGAATTCTTGTGATCGGCGACGAGATCCTGTCCGGCCGGACCAAGGACAAGAACATCGGTTTCATCGCCGAATACCTCACCAATATCGGCATCGACCTCAAGGAAGTGCGTGTCGTCGCGGACGAAGAGGCCGAGATCATCGCCGCGCTGGATGCGCTGCGGCATCGCTACACCTACGTCTTTACCACCGGCGGCATCGGGCCGACCCACGACGACATCACCGCCGACAGCGTGGCGAAAGCCTTCGGGGTCGGTATCGATCATCATCCGGAAGTCGTGGCGCGGTTTCGCGAGCGCTGGGGCGAGGCGGATCTGAATGAAGCGCGGCTGCGCATGGCGCGGATTCCGGACGGCGCCGAACTGATCCAGAGCGCGACAATCCTCGCGCCTGGCTTCAAGATCGGCAATGTGATCGTGATGGCCGGGGTGCCCACGATCATGCAGGCGATGATGGACATCGTGGCGCCGAAGCTCAAATCGGGCGTGCGGATGCTGTCGGAGAGTGTTCGCGCCAATGCGCGCGAAGGCGACATCGGCGGACCCTTGCGCGCGATCGCACAAGCCCACCCGGACACCATCATCGGCAGCTATCCCTTCACCGACGAGGACAAGAAGCCCAACACCAATCTGGTGGTGCGCTCGCGCGATCCGGAGAAGCTCGCGGCTGCGATGAGCGCGGTGAAGGAAATGCTGGCCGGGCTGAACGTGAGCCGCTAAAGCGCAAGAGATTTGAGGGGCTAAGGAGACAAGAATGGCGGAACATCCGGAACTGAGTGCACAGGAGCGGGCGGGCAAGGCCTTTCCGGTGTCATGGGATCAGTTTCACAGGGATTGCCGGGCGCTGACGTGGCGGCTCAACGAGGTCGGCCCGTTTCATGCGGTGATTGCGATCACCCGCGGCGGCCTCGTGCCGGCGGCGATCGTGGCGCGTGAGCTCGGCGTGCGCGTCATCGATACGGTCTGTATCGCGAGCTACTCCCACACGACGCAAGGCGAGCTGAAGGTGCTGAAGCACGTTTCCGCCGATACGGCCAAACTTGGTTCCGGCACCGGCAAGGGACTTCTGATCGTCGACGACCTCGTCGATACCGGCAAGACCGCAGCGCTGGTGCGCCAGATGCTGCCGGATGCGCATTTCGCCACGGTCTACGCCAAGCCGAAGGGACGTCCGCTGGTCGATACCTTCATCACCGAAGTGTCGCAGGACACCTGGATCTTCTTTCCGTGGGATACGGCGCTATCGTTCCAGCCGCCGATCCGCGACGGCGCGTTGTGAAAGTAGCGAATAGCGGGTAGCGAGTGGCGAATAGGGAGCAGCGAGCAACGCTGCACCATTCGCTACTCGCCATTCGTCATTCGCTCGCGCGAGCCGAAGGCGAGCAAGCGAATGCCCTTGCAAAACCGCGTCAAGCCGACCGGCGACATCGTCGCGATTCCGGCGCGCGGCATGTTCGTCGGCAACCGCGGCATTATCCATGATCCGGCGACCAGGACGCTTTTGAAGAAGCGCTGGTCGACCGACGCCTGGCTCACCTGTGTGCTGGAATTCCGCGGCCGCCGCCGCAAGGTGATGCAACGCCGGAGCTGGACCGAGCTGTTCTTTCTCGATGAGGCGACCGCCTTCGCGGCGGGGCACCGGCCCTGTTTCTATTGCCGCCGCGATGACGCCAACCGCTTTCGTGCCGCCTGGGAGAAGGGCAACCGGACCGGTGCAGTGCTCGCGCCCGAGATCGACGCGGTGCTGCATCGCGAGCGGTTCGCGAGCGGGAAGAAGCTGCATCGGTTGCGGGAGTCCATCGACAAGCTGCCCGACGGCACCATGGTGCAGGCGGGTGACGAGAGTTTTCTGATTGCGAGCGGCAAGCCGCTGTTATGGACCCCCTCCGGCTATCGCGCCGTGAAGGGAAGCATCGCCGACGCAAAGCTGCTGACGCCGCCGTCGGTCGTCCGCGCCTTTGCGACAGGCTATCGGCCGGTGCTGCATCGGAGTGTCGAGAAACTAGTTGGCTAGCGTCATTCCGGGATGCGCGAAGCGCAGACCCGGAATCCATTTTTTCCCTCGGGCTGCGGCATGATGGATTCCGGGCTCGCACCTCGCGGTGCGCCCCGGAATGACAGTTGTCTGATTATCCCAACCTTTGCCGCGCCAGCTTGGCGCCGGTGCCAAGCGCCACCAGCTTGGCTTCGGCAATATCGCGCCGCATCGGCGCCATGCCGCAATTGGTGGTCGGGATGATGTCGCTCTTGGCGACATGCTTGGAGACGGCCTCGATCACTTTCACGACGTCCTCTGCGGTCTCGACCGTGTCGCTCGCTACGTCGATCACGCCGGCCTGGACCTTCTTGCCCTTCAGAAGGCCGAGCAGCTCGAGCGGTACCTTCGAATTTCGGCACTCGATCGCGACCTGCTGGATCGGGCTCTTTGCAATCGTCGGGAAGATATCCTCGTATTGCCGCCACTCGCTGCCGAGCGTGTCCTTCCAATCGGTATTGGCCTTGATACCATAGCCGTAGCAGATGTGCACGGCGGTGGCGCAGGTCAGGCCGTCGGCGGCGCGCTCCAGCGCCTTGATGCCCCAGTCGTTGACCTCGTCCATGTAGACGTTGAAGGCCGGCTCATCGAACTGGATCAGATCGATGCCGTCGGCTTGCAACGCCTTGGCTTCCTCGTTGAGCAGTTCGGCAAAGGCGAACGCCATCTTGACGCGGTCGCCGTAATATTGATCGGCGATGGTGTCGATGATGGTCATCGGGCCCGGCATCGTGAACTTGACCTGATGTGTGGTATGGGCGCGGGCGATGCGGGCCTCGTCGGCATGGACGCGGCCCTTCAGCCGCAGCGGCGCCACCACTTGCGGCACCATCGCCTTGTAGCGGTCCTTGCGGATTCCCATCTCGACCTTGTGGGCGAAATCGATGCCCTCGACCTTTTCCAGAAAGCCGTGCACGAAATGCTGACGTGCCTGCTCGCCCTCGGTCACGATGTCGATGCCGGCGTCTTCCTGAAGCTTGATCGCAAGCACCGTTGCATCGCGCTTGGCTCGGGCGAGTTCGTCGCCTTGCGACTTCCACGGCGCCCACAGCTTGTTCGGCTCGGCCAGCCACTCGGGCTTGGGCAGGGAGCCGGCGATCGTGGTTGGAAACAGCATGTTGAGCGTATCCTCTGGCATATTGGATTTGTTGCGCCTCTCAATGCCATGTCCTGACGCCGAGGTACAGGACAACGAAAGTCGTCATGGCCGGGCTTGACCCGGCCATCGACGTCTCTCAGGGTGGCGGCCGGATCAGGAATGTTGGGAATTCCTCATGATCGACCTCTATTACGCGCCGACGCCGAACGGCTGGAAAATCTCGATCATGCTGGAAGAACTCGGCATCCCCTACAACGTCTTTCCGGTCAACATTCGCGCCGGCGACCAGTTCAAGCCGGAGTTTCTGGCGATCTCACCGAACAACCGGATTCCCGCAATCGTCGACCGCGAACCGGCGGACGGCGGGGGCCCGTTTTCAGTGTTCGAGACCGGCGCGATCCTGATCTATCTTGCCGACAAGGCCAGGCGCTTGCTGCCCAGCGAATTGCGCGCGCGCTCGGTGGTGATCCAGTGGGTGATGTGGCAGATGGGCGGGCTCGGGCCGATGCTCGGCCAGCACGGACATTTCGCGCTCTATGCGCCGGAGAACATTCCTTACGCGATCCAGCGTTACCGCGATGAGGCGGCGCGGCTTTATCACGTGCTGGATGTGCAGCTCGGCAAGACCGGCGCCTATGTTGCGGGTGATGAGTACAGCATCGCCGACATCGCCTGTTTTCCCTGGACCATGACCCACAAGGCGCAAGGCTTCACGCTCGACGATTATCCCAACGTCAAACGCTGGTACGCTATGGTGCGGGGGCGGCCGCAGGTGCAGGCGGGGCTTGCGATCGGCAAATTCGTCAAAGAGCCGTTCGATGAGGAGGCGCGCAAGAACATGTTCGGCCAGCGCGCCAGGGAGATGACTGCCAAGAAGTAAGTGTCATTCCGGGGCGGCGCGAAGCGGCGAACCCGGAATCCATCTGGCCGCTGATCGTGCTGGTGAATGGATTCCGGGTCTGCGCCTTTCGGCGCATCCCGGAATGACGAACACCAAAAGGACCCCCCATGATCGAGTTCTTCTTCGACTGTTCGAGCCCGTGGACCTATCTCGCCTTTCACAATATCCAGCCCTTGGCGCGCGAGTTCGACGAGGAAATCTCGTGGCGGCCGATCCTGGTCGGCGGCGTCTTCAACGCCGTCAATCCGAGCGTTTACGCAAGGCGCGACAATCCGGTGCCGGCGAAGGTCGCCTACGACAAGAAGGACATGGCGGACTGGGCGCGGCTCGCCGGCCTCACCATCCTGATGCGGCCAAAAGTATTTCCGGTGAACAGCGTCAAGGCGATGCGCGGCTGTCTGTGGCTCGGCAAGGACATGTTGCCGTTTGCCCGCACCGTGTTCCAGATCTACTGGGGCGAGGACCAGGACATCTCGCAGGACGCGGTGCTGAGCGAGGTCTGTCAGCGTTGCGGCATCGACGCCAAAGCATTTTTCGACGGCATCGCTCAGCAGGCCATCAAGGATCAACTGAAGGCCAATACGGATGAGGTGATGGCGCGCGGCGGCTTCGGCTCGCCGACGATCTTTCTCGACAAGACCGACATGTATTTCGGCAACGACCGTCTGCCGCTGATCCGCGAGGCGTTGAAGCGGCGGAAATAATTGCCGTCATTCCGGGATGGCGCGCAAGCGCCAGACCCGGAAATCCGTTCGGCCGCAACGAACGCTCGGAGTGATGGATTGCGGGCTCGCGTCTTCGACGCGCCCCGGAATGACAGCGGCTAATTCTTGGGCGCACTCGGCCACGGCCGCTGCGGGCCGCGCAGGCTCTCGAAGGCTTTGGCCATCGCGAGCACGCCGAGATCATCGAAGCGGCGGCCGACGATCTGCACGCCGATCGGAAAGCCGGCTGCGTCATAGCCGCCATTGATCGAGATGGCGGGATTTTCCGCCATGTTCCACGGTACGGTATAGGCGATGTGTTCGAACGGGCGCGCCGGATCGTTCAAGGGCGACGCCAGTTCCGCGGCAAATTTCACCACAGGCGACACCGGCGAGATCAGATAATCGATGTCGGCGAACAGCGTCGCAGCGGCCGCGCGCATCGCCATCGTCGTGTTGAACCCCCGGATGACGTCGACCCCCGATAGCTTTGCACCCGCTTCCGCCCATTTGAGGATGTAAGGCAATATCTTGCCGCGTTCGGAGGCGTCCAGCCTGGAAAGGTCGTCCCAAAGCCGCGCGCGCCAGAAATTGTCGAGACCATCGAGCATCTGGCGCGTCAGGATGCCCTTGACCTCATGAACTTGCGCGCCGGTGCTCTCAAAAGCCTTCGCGGCCTTGACCGCGACGACGCGCACGTCACTTTCGAGCGCCTGGCCGGTGCCGGGATCGAGCATAAGACCGATGCGCAATTTGCGCGCGGGCTTGTCGAGCGTCTTCCAGTGGATGTCATTGGGCGGCAAGCTCATGCCGTCGCGGCGGTCGGGCTTTGCCAGCACGCTCATCATCAGCGCGGCGTCATCGACCGTGCGCGTCATCGGACCTGCGACGCGGCCGACATAGGGCGGGTCGATCGGCACGCGTCCGAGACTGGGTTTCAGCCCGACGAGGCCGCACCAGCAGGCGGGCAGGCGCACCGAGCCGCCGATATCTGTACCGAGATGCAGCGGGCCGTAACCTGCGGCACCGGCGGCGCCGGCGCCCGCGCTCGATCCGCCCGGATTTTGCTTCAGATCCCATGGATTGCGGGTGAGGGGGTGGAAACTGGAAAGACCCGAGGACAGCATGCCGTAATCGGGCATCGTGGTCTTGGAAAAGATGATGGCGCCGGCTTCGCGCAGGCGCGCTGCCGGCGGGGCGTCGGCCTCGGCTGGAACGCGTTTGGTCGCGACGGTGCCGAGCGGGACGGGTGTGCCTTTGGTCGCGATATTGTCCTTGATGGTGACGGGAACGCCGTCGAGGGGTTTGTTTGATTCACCCTTTTGCCAGCGCTCGGTCGAAGCCTTGGCCGCTTCGCGCGCGCCGTCCGGATCGAAGGCATAGAGCGCCTTGAGATGAGGTTCCCACTGCGCGACATGCGCCAGCACCTCCTCGAGCACCTCGCTCGGCGTGAATTGCCGCGCGCGAAAGCCGGCGATCATGTCGACGGCGCTCAAGTCGTGCAGGGCCGTTACGGCTTCGGGAGCCTCTTCCTCGCTCATGGCCGCTCCTTCAAAAACTAACCGTTAACCGGGAGGCGCGTTTCGACGATGCGGGCAAAAACGCTGGCACCGATCGGCAGGATCTTGTCGTCGAGCGTATAGCCGGGATTATGCACCGGCACCGAGCCGTCATGGCCGAGCCAGAAATAGGCGCCGGGAACCGCCTGCAACATGTCCGCGAAATCCTCGCTTCCCATCTTCGGCCGCGAGCGCGTCACGACCTTGGCGGGTTCGACCACCGTGCGGGCGACGTCCGCCACCACCTTGCTGTGCTCTTCCTGGTTGACCAGCACGCTGAAAATGTCGCGGATGTCGACCGTGATCTCGACATCGAACGCGGCCGCGATGCCGGCGCAGAGGCTGCGCATCCGCTCGCGGATCAGTCGCCGCACGTCGTCGGAGAAGGCGCGCACGGTGCCGGCGAGCTTGGCCTCGCCAGGGATCACGTTATAGGCGGAGCCGGCGTGAATCTGCGTGATCGAGAGCACGGCGGGCTCG
>NZ_DASSRP010000412.1:0-6245 GCF_035701725.1 Bradyrhizobium sp. | reverse complement strand
CATCACTTCAAGCTCTACACCGAAGGCTTCCACGTGCCGGCCGGTGAAGTCTATGCGGCGGTCGAAGCGCCCAAGGGCGAGTTCGGCGTCTATCTCGTCGCCGACGGCTCCAACAAGCCCTACAAGTGCAAGATCCGCGCGCCGGGTTTTGCGCATCTGCAGGCGATGGACTTCATCTGCAGAGGCCATCTGCTGGCCGACGTCTCCGCCATTCTCGGCTCGCTCGATATCGTGTTCGGAGAGGTCGATCGGTGATTGCGCCACCGCCCATCCAGTTCGACCGCGCCTCAGGCGCCCTGGAAGGGGCCAACCTGTGGGAGCGGACTGCTGCGCTGGCGCTGGCGACGGGATCGAAAATATCCTCGCACTTCTCGCATCGCGGCTACAATGGCTGCGCCAATCTGCTGCGCAAGACGCTGCCGGAGCGCAACATCGCGATCAAACTGAACGAGGATGCGACGTTCGAGTTTCCCTATGGCGACGGCTACTGGAGCAAGCTGCTCAATCGCTCGTACAGCTACGAAGACGAACTCGAGCTGCTGTTCCGCCATTCGCGCGACGTCGACTACACGCTGCTCGATTGCGGCGCCAATTACGGCTACTGGTCGGTGCTGGTGACGAGCAAGCCGTTCGGCGCGCACCGCGCGATCGCGGTCGAGCCGTCGTCGGATAACTTTTCCAAGCTCGCCAACAATGCCCGCGTCAACGGCAATCGTTTCGAGACCATGAAATGCGCCATTGGCGCCACCAAGGGCACGGCGCGGCTGTCCGGGACCAAACACGAGGCGTTCAGCATCGCCGGCAGTGCCGATCGTGGCGAAGAAGTGCCGGTCATGGCACTCGATGATCTCCTGGACGACGGCAAGATCGCGCCCGGCGGCAAATACATCATCAAGCTCGACGTCGAGGGCGTCGAGATCGACGCCATCAAGGGCGGCACGAAACTGCTCGCGGGCGACAGCGTGATCATTTGCGAGGAACACGGCAACGATCCCGACCACACCGTGTCGCGCTATATCCTCGAGCAGACGCCGCTGAAACTCATCGTCTACGATCCCCGCTCGGATCGTCTTGAAACCCTGAACGAGCTTTCGATCCTCGATCGCATCAAGGTTTCCAGCAACATCGGCTACAACGTTTTCGGCACGTCCAGCGCGTTCTGGCAGGAGCGGATCAACGCCCTGAACGCCAGCACCACGCGCCGCATGCAATGAGAGACTGAGCACCATGTCCGTTCGCCGCCTTGCACCGAAGGAAGTTCAGCCCGCAAGCTTTACGTTCACGCCGGAAAATCTGGAGTGGGCCAAGAAGCAGATCGCCAAATATCCCGAAGGCCGCCAGGCCTCGGCGGTGATCTCGATCTTGTGGCGGGTTCAGGAACAGCATGAGGGGTGGGTTTCGGAAGCCGCTATCCGCGCGGTCGCTGACCTGCTCGACATGCCCTATATCCGCGTACTGGAGGTCGCGACCTTCTACACGATGTTCCAGCTTCAGCCGGTCGGCAAGAAAGCGCATGTCCAGGTGTGCGGCACGACGCCGTGCCGGTTGCGCGGCGCAGGCGATCTGATCGAAGTCTGCCAGAGCCGCATCCATCACGATCCCTTCCAGCTCTCGAAGGACGGCAATTTTTCTTGGGAAGAGGTCGAGTGTCTCGGCGCCTGCGTGAACGCGCCGATGGTGCTGATCTGGAAGGACACCTATGAGGATCTGACCAAGGAAAGCTTTGGCAAGGTGCTCGATGGCTTTGCCTCCGGCAATCCGCCAAAGCCGGGCCCGCAGATCGACCGTCAATTCTCCGCGCCTGTCGGCGGACCGACCACGCTGAAGGATATCACCTGATGCTCGAGGACAAGGATCGCATCTTCAAAAACCTTTATGGCCTGCATGACTGGGGCCTCGAGGGTGCGCGGCGTCGTGGCGCCTGGGATGGCACCAAGGCGATCATCGACAAGGGGCGCGACTGGATCATCAACGAGATGAAGGCGTCGGGCCTGCGTGGCCGCGGCGGGGCGGGATTTCCGACCGGCATGAAGTGGTCCTTTATGCCCAAGGAATCCAAGGACGGCCGTCCGAGCTATCTCGTCGTCAACGCGGACGAGTCCGAGCCCGGCACCTGCAAGGACCGCGAGATCATGCGGCACGACCCGCATCTTCTGGTCGAGGGATGCCTGCTCGCCAGTTTCGCGATGGGGGCGCATGCCTGCTACATCTACGTCCGCGGCGAGTTCATCCGCGAGCGCGAGCATCTGCAGGCCGCGGTCGATCAGGCCTATGAGGCGAAGCTGATCGGCAAGGACAACGTCAATGGCTGGCCGTTCGATCTCTACGTCACCCATGGCGCCGGCGCCTATATCTGCGGCGAAGAGACCGCACTGCTAGAAAGCCTCGAAGGCAAGAAGGGCCAGCCGCGGCTGAAGCCGCCGTTCCCGGCCAATGTCGGCCTGTTCGGCTGTCCGACCACGGTTAACAACGTCGAGTCGATCGCGGTGGCGCCCGATATCCTGCGGCGTGGCGCATCCTGGTTTGCCGCAATCGGCCGGCCGAACAATGTCGGCACCAAGCTGTTTTGCGTCTCCGGCCATGTGAACCGCCCCTGCAACGTCGAAGAGGCGATGGGCATTCCGTTCCGCGAGTTGATCGAGAAGCATTGCGGCGGCATCCGCGGCGGCTGGGACAATCTGAAGGCCGTCATTCCGGGCGGCTCGTCGGTGCGCATGGTGCCGGCCGATCAGATCATCGACACGCCGATGGATTTCGACAGCCTCGGCAAGCTGCGCTCGGGGCTCGGCACCGCGGCCGTGATCGTAATGGACAAGTCGACCGACCTTATTCGGGCTATCGCGCGCATCTCCTATTTCTACAAGCATGAAAGCTGCGGCCAGTGCACGCCGTGCCGCGAAGGCACGGGGTGGATGTGGCGCGTCTTGACGCGCATGGCCGAAGGCCGCGCCCACAAGCGCGAGATCGACATGTTGCTCGAAGTCACCAAGCAGGTCGAGGGTCACACGATCTGCGCGCTCGGCGATGCCGCCGCCTGGCCGATCCAGGGCCTGATTGCGCATTTCCGGCATGAGATCGAGGAACGGATCGATCAATATTCACACAAGGCGGATCTCGACGATCAGGGCGTGCTCGATCCCGCTCATATGGTCGCGGCGGAGTAGGATTGATGGCGCTGCCCGCTACATTCTGGCAGAAGTTCGGGACGCTGGCGCAGATGGCGCAGGCGACCGTTGCGCTGCTCGGCTTTGTGGCGATCCTGTTCCAGATCAGCGAGATCCGCTCCAACAACCGCGCGTCCGCCGCGCGGCAGGCGTTCCTCGGCTATACCGATCTTGCGTTCAAGAATCCGAGGTTCGCCGCGCCCGATTACGCGGCGATCAAGGCAGCCGGCCGCGACACGCTGGTGCAGTACGAGAGCTTTGTCTCTTATTTCCTCTATGCCTGCGAGGAAGCTTTCGGCGCCTTTTCCGATCAGCGCGAATGGCTTGCTTCGTGCAATTACGACCTGAAGCCGCATTTGCCGTTTCTCTGCGAGAAGATCCAGGCCGAACCGGCCTATCTCGCGACCTACGGCACCGTCACCCAGGACTGGGTGAGGAAATCCTTCACAACCGCCAGCGTCATGCCGCCGGACTGCAAGCTGGGAAAGACTTGAGACAGCAATGACCAAACTCATTGTCGATGGCAAAGAAATCGATGTGCCCGCCGAATACACGCTGCTGCAGGCGTGCGAGGCCGCGGGCGCCGAAATTCCGCGCTTCTGCTACCACGAACGGCTTTCGATTGCCGGCAATTGCCGGATGTGCCTCGTCGAGGTGAAGGGCGGCCCGAAGCCCGTGGCGAGCTGCGCCTGGGGCGTGCGCGATTGCCGTCCGGGCCCGAAGGGCGAACCGCCGGAAATCTCGACCCGTTCGCCGATGGTGAAGAAGGCGCGCGAAGGCGTGATGGAGTTCCTGCTGATCAATCACCCGCTGGATTGCCCGATCTGCGACCAGGGCGGGGAATGCGATCTGCAGGACCAGGCGATGGGCTATGGCGTTGATACCTCGCGCTTTGCCGAAAACAAGCGCGCGGTCGAGGACAAGTATCTCGGCGCGCTGGTCAAGACCTCGATGAACCGCTGCATTCAGTGCACGCGCTGTGTTCGGTTCTCCGCCGAGGTGTGTGGCGCGCCGGAAATGGGGGCGACCGGCCGCGGCGAGGACATGGAGATCACGACCTATCTGGAGAGCGCGCTGACCTCGGAGTTGCAGGGCAATCTTGTCGACATCTGCCCCGTAGGCGCGCTGACCTCCAAGCCCTACGCCTTCGCGGCGCGGCCGTGGGAGCTCGGCAAGACCCAGTCGATCGACGTGATGGATGGCGTTGGCTCGGCGATCCGCATCGACACCCGCGGCCGTGAAGTGATGCGCATTCTGCCGCGCGTCAATGAGGCGGTGAACGAGGAATGGATCTCGGACAAGACCCGCCACATCGTCGATGGCCTGCGGACGCAGCGGCTCGACCGCCCCTATATCCGCGAAAACGGCCAGCTTCGCGCCGCCTCGTGGCAACAGGCCTTCGCGGCGATCGCAGCGAAAATGTCGCGCACCGACGGCAAGCGGATCGGCGCCATATCAGGCGATCTCGCCGCGGTCGAGGAGATGTTCGCGCTCAAGGAACTGCTGGCGAAGTTCGGTTCGGTCAATCTCGCGGTCCAGGGCGGCGATGCCTTCGATCCCAAGGCTGGACGGGCGTCCTACATCTTCAATCCGACCATTGCCGGCATCGACCAGGCCGACGCGCTTTTGATCGTGGGTTCGAACCCGCGCAAGGAAGCCGCCGTGCTCAACGCGCGCATCCGCAAGCGCTGGCGCACCGGCCAGCTCAAGATCGGCGTCATCGGCGCCAAGAACGATCTGATCTATGCGCATGACTATATCGGCGCCGGCATGGACTCGCTTGCGGATATCGCCAGCGGCAAGCATTCCTTTGCCGAGGTCTTGAAGGACGCAAAGAATCCGATCGTGCTGGTCGGTGCCGACGCGTTTTCGCGGCATGACGGCGCGGCGGTGCTGGCGAAAGCCGCCAAGCTCGCGCTGGACGTAGGCGCAGTGAAGGACGGCTGGAACGGCTTTGCCGTGTTGCAGAACACGGCTTCCCGCGTCGGCGCGCTCGACGTCGGCTTTGCCGCGGGTGCGGGTGGCCTGAACCAGGCGCAAATGACGACGTTCGGGACGCTCGATGTGCTGTTTTTGTTGGGTGCCGACGAGGTGAAAGTGCCGGACGGCACGTTCGTGGTCTACATCGGCACCCACGGCGATGCCGGCGCGCACCGCGCCGACGTGATCCTGCCGGGTGCGGCCTACACCGAGAAGTCCGGCATTTTCGTCAATACCGAGGGCAGGGTGCAGATGGCCAACCGCGCCGGCTTCCCGCCGGGCGAAGCCCGCGAGGACTGGGCGATCATTCGCGCGCTGTCGGAAGTGCTGGGTAAGAAGCTGCCCTATGACTCGCTGGCGGCCTTGCGGCAGTCGATGTTCAAGGTGGCGCCGCATCTGATGCGGCTTGACCAGATCGAGGCAGGCAACGCGGCCGATCTGAAGACGCTCGCCGGCGGTGGCGGCGAGGTCGAGAAGGCGCCATTCAAGACCGTCGTCGAAGACTTTTACCTGACGAACCCGATTGCGCGCGCGTCCGCCGTCATGGCGGAGTGCTCGCGGCTTGCCCACGGGCACATGCTGACGGCAGCGGAGTGAAGCGATGGCCGAATTCTGGACCAGTACCCTTTGGCCGCTGATCATCATGGTCGCCGAGAGCCTGTTGCTGCTCGTCGTGCTCCTGATCGCGATCGCCTACATCCTGCTGGCCGACCGCAAGATCTGGGCGGCGGTGCAAATCCGCCGTGGCCCGAACGTGGTCGGACCCTGGGGCCTGTTCCAGTCCTTTGCCGACCTTCTGAAGTTCGTGCTGAAGGAGCCGATCATTCCGGCCGGCGCCAACAAGGGCGTGTTCCTGCTCGCGCCGCTTGTCTCCTGCGTGCTTGCGCTAGCCGCCTGGGCCGTGATCCCGACCAATCTCGGCTGGGTGATCTCCGACATCAATGTCGGAATTCTCTACATCTTCGCGATCTCCTCGCTGTCGATCTACGGCATCATCATGGCCGGCTGGTCGTCGAACTCGAAATACCCGTTCCTCGCCGCGTTGCGCTCTGCGGCGCAGATGGTGAGCTACGAAGTCTCGATCGGCTTTGTCATCATCAC
>NZ_DASSRP010000411.1:0-11608 GCF_035701725.1 Bradyrhizobium sp. | reverse complement strand
ATGAAAAAGACAATTCTCACGATTGTCGGTTCGGCGTTGATAATCTTCTCTGCCGTGCAATTGGCGTCCGCCAACGAACAAAATCACCGCACCGTTCGCCATCGCACTTCAGCCGAATTCCGCAACAGCAACGCTTTCGTCGCGCCGGCGTATGAGGCCGCGCCGGAATCCTACCGCTATAGCGGTGGCTATTCGGCGCCGGCAGGGCACTAAGGCCTGCTCCAAGTTCGTGTTGCACTGCGAGACCGGCTCCGCGAAAGGGCCGGTCTCGCAGATTTCAGCGATCCAAGGGTGACTTTACCGCAACGATTGTGTCGCTGTGGCAACAGTTTTCGAAGATTTGGCCCTGATACCGGGTCCTGCACAGCTACGCCGCTTTTTAGCCACACCCCTCCATGAGATCATCATGATCGAGATTTAAGGCCTTGGTGTTCGCCGGTGATGGCAGTGGGCCATTGACCGCCTAGAGCAAGAAGGGCTGGGGAAGCAGGTTAGCGGATGGACGCTAAGACCAACCTCAAGAAGCGGCTGCCAAGCCGCCACGTGACGGAGGGGCCGGAGAGGGCGCCACACCGGTCATACCTCTATGCCATGGGCCTGACGACCGAACAGATCCACCAGCCATTCGTTGGGGTTGCGTCGTGCTGGAACGAGGCCGCTCCCTGCAATATCGCGCTGATGCGCCAGGCACAGGCCGTCAAGAAGGGCGTCGCCTCGGCCGGCGGCACGCCGCGCGAATTCTGCACCATTACCGTGACGGATGGAATTGCGATGGGCCACGACGGCATGCGCTCGTCATTGCCGTCGCGTGAGTGCATCGCCGATTCAGTCGAGCTGACGGTTCGCGGCCACGCCTATGACGCGTTGGTCGGACTTGCCGGCTGCGACAAGTCGCTTCCGGGCATGATGATGGCGATGGTCCGGCTCAACGTGCCGTCGATCTTCATTTATGGCGGCTCGATTCTGCCCGGCAATTTCCGTGGGCAGCAGGTCACCGTGCAGGACATGTTCGAGGCGGTCGGCAAGCACTCGGTGGGTGCGATGTCCGACGAAGACCTCGACGAAATCGAGCGGGTCGCCTGTCCGTCAGCCGGTGCGTGTGGCGCGCAGTTCACCGCCAACACCATGGCGACGGTATCGGAAGCCATCGGGCTCGCGTTGCCTTATTCGGCCGGAGCGCCGGCGCCTTACGAAATTCGCGATTCCTTCTGCATGGCGGCGGGTGAGAAGGTCATGGACCTGATCGCGCAGAACATCCGGCCGCGCGACATCGTGACGCGCAAGTCGCTGGAGAACGCTGCCGCTGTCGTCGCCGCCTCGGGAGGCTCGACCAATGCCGCGCTGCATTTGCCGGCGATCGCCAACGAGTGCGGCATCAAGTTCGATCTGTTCGACGTCGCCGAGATTTTTAAGAAAACCCCATATGTCGCAGATTTGAAGCCGGGTGGCCGTTATGTCGCCAAAGACATGTTCGAGGCTGGCGGCATACCAATTCTGATGAAGACGCTGCTCGACAATGGCTACCTGCACGGTGACTGCCTGACAGTCACGGGACGGACCATTGCCGAAAATCTCAAGAGCGTGAAGTGGAACCCGCACCAAGACGTGGTGCGTCCCGCCGATAAGCCGATCACCGTCACGGGCGGTGTGGTCGGGTTGAAGGGTAATCTCGCGCCGGAGGGCGCGATCGTGAAGGTTGCGGGCATGTCGAACCTGAAGTTCTCAGGCCCGGCTCGCTGTTTCGATCGCGAAGAGGACGCCTTCGAGGCGGTCCAAAAAAAGACCTACAAGGAAGGCGAGGTCATCGTCATCCGGTACGAGGGGCCGCGCGGCGGTCCCGGGATGCGCGAAATGCTTGCGACGACGGCAGCGCTGACGGGCCAGGGAATGGGTGGCAAGATCGCCCTGATCACCGACGGCCGGTTCTCGGGCGCCACCCGCGGCTTCTGCATCGGCCATGTCGGGCCGGAAGCCGCCGTGGGCGGCCCGATCGCCCTGTTGCGCGATGGTGACATCATCGAGATCGATGCCATTGTCGGAACTCTTAACGTAAAATTGACTGACGCCGAACTTGCCCAGCGCAAGACCGAATGGAGGGCTCGCGCGACTAACCATACGTCGGGTGCCTTGTGGAAGTACGCGCAGCAGGTGGGACCGGCGGTAACGGGGGCGGTTACCCATCCCGGCGCGGCGCACGAGAAGTTGTGTTATGCGGACATTTGAGCGCACCATATTTGCTCTGATCTTGGGGGCCACGTCCGTGGCAACGCCCGGATTCGCCTTCGACGGCGCCCCGGTCAATCAGGATTCGATTCCCGTGGTCACGGCGCAGCCGGGTACCGCCTCCAGCCTGAAGAAGGCCGTTCCGCCCGCGCCCGATGCCTCGCTCACCTCGCTGCAATATGCCGCCGAGGGCGGCCATCCGATCGCCCAGTGGCGGCTCGGGCGGATGTATGCCGATGGCGACGGCGTGGCGCAGGACGACCTGCGGGCATTCGAATATTTCAGCCGCATCGCCAACCAGCATGCGGAAGACAGTCCGTCGGCGCCGCAGGCCGCGATCGTGGCCAATGCGTTCGTTGCGCTTGGCCGCTACTACCTCAACGGCATTCCGAACTCGAAGATCAAGGCCGACACCGAGCGCGCCCGCGAGATGTTCTCCTATGCGGCGTCCTATTTCGGCAATGCCGATGCACAATACGATCTGGCGCGGCTCTACCTGAAGAGCGCCGGCTCGTCGCGTGACGATTTCCGTTATGGCGCCCGCTGGCTCGGGCTTGCCGCCCAGAAGGGCCAGCATCAGGCCCAGGCCTTGCTTGGCCAGATGCTGTTCAACGGCGATCAATTGCCACGGCAGGCCGCGCGCGGATTGATGTGGCTGACGCTGGCGCGCGACAGCGCCACCCCGGACGAGATCTGGATCCGCGACAGCTACAACAAGGCGATCGCGAAAGCCTCCGAAGAAGACCGTGCGATGGCGCTCCAGATGCTCGAGCACTGGGTGCAGGGTCGCAGGGACTAACGGGGTCGCATTCCGCTTCCCCATCGATGGGGAAAAGCGCGATGATCATCCGGGATGCGATAGCAGATAATGCTGCCGAGGCGTGCGAGGTGATCCGTGCCTCGATCACCGAGCTTTGCATCGCCGACCACCGCCACGATCCCGACATTGTCGCGCGCTGGCTTGCCAGCAAGACGCCGGCGAATGTTGCGGCGCGGGCAGCGAGCGACCGCAGTTCGTTGCTCGTCGCTGTCGAGAACGATGCCGTTCTGGCGGTTGGCGGCGTCAAGGATGACGGCGAGATCACGCTGAACGATGTCGCGCCCAAAGCGCGGTTTCGCGGCGTCAGTGCCGCGCTTCTGAAATCGCTCGAGGCGAGGGCGGTCGAGCGCGGCGCCCGCGAGATCACCTTGCTCAGCACCGAGACCGCGCACCGTTTTTATCTGTCGCGCGGCTATCGCGATCTCGGGCCATCGCCGGGAAAGTTCGGAGCGGCTGTGTCTTACCCGATGAGGAAGATGCTCGGGCCGGAAGCGCGCTGACGCCGAACCCTAGGCAGCCTCCAGATCGAGATCGATCCAGACCGGTACGTGATCGGACGGCTTTTCCCAGGCGCGGACGTAACTGTCGATGCCAACGTCAACCAGGCGATCGCTCGCCTGCGGCGACAGCAGCAGGTGATCGATGCGCAGGCCCAGGTTCTTCTGCCAGGCGCCGGCTTGATAATCCCAGAACGTATATTGGCCGGGCGCATCGGTGACGGCGCGCAACGCATCCGTCAGCCCAAGTCCGAGCAGCGACTGGAAGCTCTCGCGCGTCTCCGTGCGAAACAGCGCATCGTCGACCCAGCCGGCCGGATTGGAGACATCGCCGGCCTTGGGGATCACATTGAAGTCGCCGGCGAGAACGAGCGGCTCTTCTGCTTTAAGTCGCTGCTTCGCGTACTCAACAAGCCGCGACATCCATTTGAGTTTATATGGGTATTTGTCGGTGTTGGCCGGGTTGCCATTGGGCAAATAAAGGCAGGCAATCCGCGCCACGCCCTGCTTGAGGGTGACGACGCCCTCGACAAAGCGCGCATGCGCATCCTCGTCGTCCCCGGCAAGGCCGGACTTCGTCTCGTCGAACGGAAGTTTCGATAACAGCGCAACGCCGTTGAAGGTCTTTTGCCCATGCGTGACGACATTATAGCCGAGGCTCTCGATCTCGAACCGCGGAAACGCATCGTCCGTGCATTTGATTTCCTGAAGGCAGACGATGTCGGGCGAGCACTCCTTGAGCCAGCTCATCAGATTCTCGATTCGTTGCCGAACCGAGTTGACGTTCCAGGTGGCGATGCGCATCGGTTCGACGTCTCTAGATCGAGAAGCTGGTGCCGCAGCCGCAGGAGGCGGTTGCGTTGGGATTGTTGACCCGGAACGAGGCGCCGATCAGATCGTCGACGAAGTCGACCTCCGAACCTGCCAGGAACGGCACCGAGGCCGGATCGACCAGCACCACGGCGCTGTCGCGCGAAATCACGAGATCATCGTCGGCGCGCGCCCGTTCGACGTCGAACTTGTACTGGAAGCCCGAGCAGCCGCCGCCCTCGACGCTGATCCTCAGCATGGCGCCGTCGCCCTCGTTCTTGAGAATCTCTCCAATGCGGCGGGCGGCCCGTTCGCTGATGGTGACGGCTGTGGTCATCGTGAAGCTCCGATCGCATGCAAGAGACCCAATTATCTGGTATCCCGCGTACCCATAATTAGGTGCGCTGGACGGCGGAATCAAACCGTCAGGAGATGGATATCCCGTGTCAGTTGGAATGGCTGCCCCTCGCTCGGTCTATGCCTGCGACCCCGATCGCAGCCGCGGCCGGCAGTTTCTGGAGCCGCCGAGCCGGACCCGGAGCCCGTTCCGGCGCGATTGCGACCGCGTGATTCATTCCACGGCCTTCCGCCGCCTGAAGCATAAAACGCAGGTTTTTGTCTTTCACGAAGGCGATCACTACCGCACGCGGCTGACCCACTCGCTGGAAGTCGCCCAGATCGCCCGCGCGCTGGCCCGGCAACTCGGGCTCGATGAGGACCTCACCGAGACGCTGGCGCTGGCGCATGACCTCGGTCATCCGCCGTTCGGGCATGCCGGCGAACGGGCGCTCGATGCCTGCCTGCGGGCCCACGGCGGCTTCGATCATAATGCCCAGACGCTACGGGTGCTCACCTCGCTCGAGCATCGCTATCCAGAATTCGACGGGCTCAATCTGACCTGGGAATCGCTGGAAGGCATCGTCAAGCACAACGGCCCGCTGATAACGCGCGACGGCAGCCCGATGGAGCGCTATCGCGAGCATGGCGTGCCGGTCGGCATCGCGCAGTTCGTCGCAGTGTACGATCTCGAAATCCAGAGTTTTGCCTCACTGGAGGCTCAGGTGGCGGCGATCGCCGACGATATCGCCTACGACGCGCACGACATCGACGACGGCTTGCGGGCCGGCCTGTTTCACGTCGATGATCTCAAGGAGATCCCCCTCATCGCAGCGATGATCGCCGAAATCGACGCGCAGTATCCGCGCCTCGATGAGAACCGCCGCGGCGCCGAACTGGTCCGCGAGCTGATTTCGCATCTGATCGGCGCGGTTATGTCGGAAGCGTACCGGCGTCTGCAGCGGGCCAAGCCATCCTCGGTCGACGAGGTCCGCCACCAGAGCGAGGCGCTGATCGCGTTTCCGGACCAGACGCGGGATGCGGAAGCTGCGATCAAGGCGTTTCTGAAAGCGAGGATGTACAGGCACGAATGGGTCATGCGGGTGATGCGGGACGCCGAGCAGCTCGTGTCGGACCTGTTTGCCCGCTATCTGCGCGATCCGGCCGCGTTGCCCGCCGAATGGCTGCCGCCCGAAAGCTGGTCCGAGGACGAGGCCGGGCGGGCGCGGCGGATCGGCAACTTCATCGCCGGAATGACCGACCGCTTTGCCCTGACGGAGCATCAGCGGCTTTTTGACACGACCCCGGATTTACGTTAGGCGGCGGCCATGGCCGAACCATCTCAGACGCAACATCTTTTCGCCCAGGTGCTGGCGCGCGTGCATGCCGTTTGCGCAGCCGAACTCGGGACCGGCGCGGACCTGTCGCGTGTCGTCGTCGAACCGCCGAAAGACCCGTCCCATGGCGACATGGCAACCAACGCGGCCATGGTGCTCGCCAAGGAGGCGAAGGCCAAACCGCGCGATCTCGCCGACAAGATCGCCAATCGACTGCGGGCCGAGGATATCGTCGCTTCCGTCGATGTCGCCGGCCCCGGCTTCATCAATCTCACCTTGAAGATCAGCGTCTGGACCGAAGGCCTGCGTGCGATCCTTCGGGCCGGTGACGCGTACGGGAAAAGTGCGATCGGCGCAGCCGAGAAGGTCAACGTCGAATATGTTTCGGCCAATCCGACCGGACCAATGCATGTCGGCCACTGCCGGGGCGCGGTTTTCGGCGATGCGCTCGCGAGCCTGCTTCAGCTTGCGGGATACGAGGTGACCCGCGAGTACTATATCAACGATGCCGGCGCGCAGGTCGACGTGCTCGCGCGCTCGGCCTTTCTGCGCTACCGCGAGGCGCTCGGCGAATCCATCGGCGAAATTCCGGAAGGGCTCTATCCCGGCGATTACCTGAAGCCCGTTGGTGAGGCGTTGGCCGCCGAGCATGGCAAGGCGCTGCTGGCGATGAGCGAAGCCGAGTGGCTGCCGCTGGTTCGCGCCAAAGCCATCGACATGATGATGGATGCAATCAAGGGCGATCTTTCGGCGCTGAACATTGCGCATGACGTGTTCTTCTCGGAGCGATCGTTGATTTCAAGCGGCAGCGACCGCGTCGGCGCGACAATCGATTTCCTGCGCGCCAAGGGTGATGTCTATGAGGGGCGTCTGCCGCCGCCGAAGGGCGCGCCGGTTGACGATTACGAAGATCGCGAGCAGACGCTGTTTCGCGCCACCCATTTTGGCGACGACGTCGACCGGCCGCTGCTCAAGTCCGACGGCAGCTACACCTATTTCGCGTCCGATATCGCCTATCACAAGAACAAGTTAGACCGCGGCTTTCACAACCTGGTCGACGTCTGGGGCGCCGATCACGGCGGCTACATCAAGCGCGTCGAGGCGGCAATCAAGGCGGTGACGGATGGCAAGGCGGCGCTGGACGTCAAGATCGTCCAGCTCGTCAAGCTCTTGCGCAACGGCGAACCGGTGAAAATGTCGAAGCGTTCCGGCGACTTCGTCACCTTGCGCGAGGTGGTGGATGAAGTCGGCAAGGATGCCGTTCGTTTCATGATGCTCTACCGCAAGAACGACGCCGTGCTCGATTTCGACCTTGCCAAGGTAATCGAGCAGTCGCGCGATAACCCGGTGTTCTACGTGCAGTACGGCCACGCCCGCGGACACTCGATCTTCCGCACCGCACGCGAGGAGGTATTGCATGATCTTCCCGCGGAGGAGGGGGCGCGGCTGTCCTACCTCGGCGCGGCACCGGTCGACCGGCTGACGGATCCGGCGGAACTAAGCCTGTTGCGGAAACTGGCGGTCTACCCAAGAACGGTGGAGGCGGCCGCGGTCGCACATGAGCCCCACCGAATCGCTTTTTACCTGTATGATTTGGCCAGCGAATTCCACGCGCTATGGACGAAGGGGCGCGATTTGCCCTATTTACGCTTTATTATCAAAGATGATGCCGAGATGACGAAGGCCCGGCTAGCGATGGTACAGGGCGTTGTCACGGTTTTGGCATCCGGCCTCGGGGTACTCGGCGTCGGTGCGCCAAACGAGATGCGCTGACCGAAGTGCCACTCCCTGAGGGCTTGGGGAATTTGTGGGTGGCAGCCGGCGGGGGCCGGTTCGTTGGACAAGCGGGTTGGCGATTTTCCCTCGAGGGGACACATCATCGCGATGGCTGATCGATATCAGGACAGGGCTTATTCTGCCGGCGGCAATTATGATCGTGACGGACGGGCGCGAGCGTCGGACGATGCCGAAAGCGATCCTCTGGCCGAGCTTGCGCGTCTGATTGGCCAGACCGATCCGTTCGCCAAACCGATGAGCCGCGCCAATCTGCAGGTGCAGCCGCCGGTGAGGTCCGTCGATCCGGATCCCGCTTACGACAACTACGCGGACGATCCAGAGCCGTATGAGGCGCCGCCTCCTGCCCCGCCATCCTGGATGCAGCGCTCTGCCGTCAGGCACGATGCGCCGCCGCCACCGCCGCCCCAGGATGAATATCCGAGCGAAGATGCGTATCCGAGCGAGGTGCATCCGCTGCACCGCTACGCCGCCCAGCATCCTGCGGCCGAACCGGATTACGAGGCCGAGCATCTGTTCGCCGATACGCATCAGCAGCAGCCGGACCCGTCGCGCTATGACGATGCGCTGTTCGGCGGTTTCGAGTCGGACCCACACAACGCGCAGCACGATCACGGCTACGCCGACAACGCCTACGCGTACGAAGACGATCAGCAGTTTGAGCCGATCGAACCGCCGCGCAAGCGCGGCGGCATGATCACCGTGTTTGCGGTGCTGGCGCTTGCGGTATTCGGTGTCGGCGGCGCCTTTGCCTATCGCACCTACACCGGCTCCGCGCGCACCGGCGAACCTCCGATCATTCGCGCCGATGCGGGGCCGATCAAGGTCATTCCTGCTCCGGCGGATGGTGCAATGAAGGTGCCGGACCGTATGACGCCAAGCGACGGCACGGAAAAAATGGTCTCCAGGGAGGAGACGCCGATCGATCCCAGCACCCGGTCCGGGCCTCGCGTCGTCTTCCCGCCGCTGACCCCGGGAGGTACGGCGCCGCTGCCGACCAGCGTGGTGCCGCCGAGCGTTTCCCCGCCCGGTGGGGCGAACGGCACCTTCTCGAATAATGATCCACGCAAGATCAAAACCTTCTCGGTGCGCGGCGATCAAGGCGACGCGGGAGCGCCTGCAGGCGCTGCGCCACCGGCTAGCCCGGCTGCCGCACCAGCCAAGCCCGCAGCTGCGGCCCGCGCGCCGGCTCCGAACGCCCGCACCACCTCCAATCCCGCATCCGCCAATGCCAACGCGCCATTGTCGCTCGCGCCGCAGTCTGACGCGCCGGCGGAGCCGCCCGTTCGGATGGCAAATACCAATCCGACGCAAGTTGCCCCGGCTGCGCCCGCGCCGAGCGCGAGCGGTGGCGGCAATTTCCTCGTGCAGGTCTCCTCGCAGCGGAGCGAAGCCGATGCGCAGGCCTCGTTCCGGGCGTTGCAAAGCAAATATCCAGGCGTCTTGGGCTCGCAGTCGGTGGTCGTCAAACGCGTCGATCTCGGCGAGAAGGGCGTCTACTACCGGGCCTTCGCCGGGCCTTTCAGCTCGGCCGACCAGGCGACGCAGCTCTGCAGCAGCCTGAAGTCCGCGGGCGGGCCGCAGTGCCTCATCCAAAGGAATTAACGGGCCACCGCGTCCCGTCTTGTTGACCCCTGCCGGGTCAGAGGGCTAATCGGCCTTCATGCAAGCCAAGGCATCGATCAAGGCATTCATCACCGGCATATCGGGAACCGCGCTGAACGCCGACGAGCGGGCGTTCATCGCCCGTGAGCGGCCGTGGGGTTTCATTCTGTTCAAGCGGAACATCGACACGCCCGGGCAGGTCGGTTCGCTGATCGATGATTTGAAGGCGTGCGCCGGCCGCGCGGATACGCCGGTCCTGATCGACCAGGAAGGCGGTCGGGTACAGCGGCTCGGACCACCGCACTGGCCGGCCTATCCGCCGGGCGCGCTATTCGGAAAGCTCTACGATGGCGCAGTGGCGGAGGGGCTCAAGGCAGCACGCCTGAGCGCCCGGCTGATTGCGGAGGATCTCAGGGAACTCGGGATTACCGTCGACTGCCTGCCCTTGGCCGACGTTCCGGTCGCTGGTGCTGATGCCGTGATCGGAAACCGGGCCTACGGAACCGAGCCGGCAAAGGTGGCTGCGATCGCACGGGCCGTCACCGAAGGCTTGGAGCAAGGTGGTATTTTACCGGTGCTCAAGCACATTCCCGGCCATGGCCGAGCCACCGCCGACAGCCATTTGCGGCTTCCGACGGTCGATACCCCTGCCGGCGACCTCGAAACGACGGATTTTGCGGCTTTTCGACCGCTCGCCGATCTGCCGATGGCGATGACCGCACATGTTGTGTTTAGCGCCCTCGACCCGGTCCATCCGGCGACGACTTCTGCGACAATCATCGAACGAGTGATTCGCGGCGTGATCGGGTTCCAAGGTTTGTTGATGAGTGATGACGTGTCGATGAATGCACTCTCCGGGTCGATTGCGGAGAGGACGAGGGCGATCTTCTCGGCCGGCTGCGACATGGTCCTGCACTGCAACGGTAATCTTGATGAAATGCGCGAGGTTGCCGCCGAGACGCCGGAATTGTCAGGGATAGCGCTTGCGCGGGCCGAACGCGCGCTGGCATCGCGGGGCGCGCCGCAACCATTCGACAGGGCCGCGGCACGGGCCGAACTGGACGCGATGATGATGAGAGCAGGGACGTCGGGCGCATGACCGCGGAAATTCTCTCGTTCGAAACCGGCCGCCCGGCCGAGATCGCCGATGGCGAGCCCGCGCTCGTCGTCGACGTCGAGGGCTATGAGGGTCCGCTCGATCTGTTGCTGGCGCTGGCGCGGCAGCAGAAAGTCGACCTCGCCAAGATTTCGATCCTCGCCCTTGCAGATCAGTATCTGCATTTCATCGAGGAAGCGCGAAAGATCAGGCTGGAGCTTGCTGCTGACTATCTGGTGATGGCGGCCTGGCTTGCATTCCTGAAATCGCGGCTGCTGCTGCCGGAGCCGCCAACGGCGGAAGGCCCCAGCGCCGAAGAGATGGCGACCGCGCTTGCCAACCGGCTGCGCCGCCTGGAAGCCATCCGCGAAGCCTCAAACCGGCTGATGAACCGGCCGCAGCTGCAACGCGATATTTTCCCGCGCGGTTTTCCGGAAGCCATCGCGGAAATCCGCCATCCCAAATACACCGCGACCTTGTACGACCTGCTGGCAGCCTACGCTGTGCAGCGTCAGCAGAACGTACTGGCGTCGGTGCATCTTGCCCGGCGCACGGTGTGGTCGCTGGCCGAGGCGAGGGCCTCGCTGGAGCGGCTAGTCGGCCTCGCCGAAGAGTGGAGCCGGCTCGACGAATATCTCATCCATTACGTCGTCGACCCCTCGCAAAAGGCGACCGTGTTTGCGTCGAGCTTTGCGGCGGCCCTCGAACTCGTCAGGGAAGGCCAGGTCGAGCTGCATCAGCAGGAGGCGTTTGCTCCGCTGTTTTTCAGAAAGCGGCCGCCGCAGCCGGCGCCCGATACGTTGGCAGCGCCCGGCGCTGGTGAGTAAGTGGAAGAAGGAGAGTGTGCCATGGCAAGCCTGGCGGAAAAGCGCATGGCCGAGACCGAAGAGCAGGCCGATAACAATCCGCAAGCGCGGCCCGAGGAGCTGCGACTGCTGGAGGCGCTGCTGTTTGCGTCCACCGAGCCGCTCGATCAGGCAACTCTTGCCAAGCGGATGCCTGACGGTGTCGATATCAAGGTCGCGCTGGCGCAGTTGCAAGCCGATTATGCCTCGCGCGGCGTCAATCTGGTCCGCATCGCCAACAAGTG
>NZ_DASSRP010000410.1:0-11837 GCF_035701725.1 Bradyrhizobium sp. | reverse complement strand
CGGTGCCGTAATTCATGCTGGCGGAAAGATCGATGCCAAGCTGCTTGATGATGCTGCGTTGGACTTCCGCGACGGTGACCTTCAGCATCACCTGATCGCGGCCTTTGACCACGATCGAGTTGAGGACTTTGTCGGGGCTGCCGACGAGACGCGAGACGACATCGCCCGCCTGCTGCGCTTCGATCGGGGTCGACACCGATCCCGTCAACATCACGCTGTCGCCGATGCCTTCGGCCTGGATAGCCGCTCCCGGCAATAATTGCTTCAACGCCGCACGAACACCGTTGAGGTCGCGCTTGATCGCAATGTCGTAGGCTGCGATTTGCTGGCCGTCCGCGTCGAAGAATACGACGTTGGTCTGGCCGACAGCCGAGCCGATGACGTAAGCACGTTGCGGCGAGCGGATCACGGCGTTGGCGATCTTGGGATCTGCCACCAGCACGTCCTTGACGTCGCGCGGCAGGTCGATGATGGCCGATTTGCCGATACCAAGCGCAAGAAAGCGGACTTTCTGCGGGATGCTCGCGGTGGTGACGGGGTCGGCGGTGTGGGTAGCAGACGGCGGCACGCTGATGATGGCGGGTCCGGGAGCGGTGTCGCCATCCGCCGCGGCAGCCGGCGTCGGGCCGGCCGTCAGCGCGAAAGCGGCTACCGAGGCGGACAGCGCGCCGATCAACTGGGTGCGGATAGACGTCCGGCTTCCCCTGCGAGCCATATTCTTCTTCCTTCTGGTCTTGAGCATTCCGGTCATTTCACGACCGGTGCGGGCGGGTTGTTGACGCCGTAGCGGATCACATTGATGCCGGGCGGCTGCGCCTGATCGTTCGAACTGACGTCGACCTGGTTGACGTCGGCGATGCTGCGCAGTGCGAGCGACAACGTCCCGGCCTGGCGCGCGGCGGCGAGCACCGCGGTCTGTTCCGGCTTCAATGCCAGCGTGACCGTCCGGCCGACGAGGGTATTGGTGCCCTCTTTCTCCTTCGGCGCCTGATCGATCGCGAGGACGCGAATATTAGTGAGGACGATTTTCGAAACCACGAGATCTTGCCCGGATGGAATCGGATTCTTCTCCCGCCGCGTCAGCAGGACGTCGACGTGGTCGTTGGGCAGAATGAAACCACCGGCGCCGGTTTCGGCGGAGATCTCCGTCGATACGGCGCGGAAGCCGGTGGGCAGGATCGCGGCCATGAAGCCGGAGCCATCGGCCTTCACGAGCTTGGCTTCGCGGATCGGCTCGCCGGCGACGAAGGGAGCGCGCGCGATCGAACCTGCGATCTGATTGGCGGCGTCCGGCCGGTCGCTGCGGCGAATGAAGCTGGTGCTCGCCGTCGAGGCGGGCCAGGTCTGCCAGATCATGTCATTGGCGGTCAGCGACTGGCCGAGGCCGATATCGGCTTTTGCCACCAGAACGTCGACAGTCTTGATCTGGGCGGCGGGCTCGACCGGAGCCGGAGGTCTGCTGTCGGTCCCGCTGGCCAGGTAGGCCGCGACACCGCCGGCGCCGAGAGCAATGGTCAGAACGACAATGCGGGCGATATTCATACGCAGGATCTACTGTTACGCACAAAGCTACTGAACGGTTTGAGGCTGAAGCCTCACTGTTCTGCGATGACTAAGGGGTAAAGGTATAAGCGAACTTGAAACCCGTTCCCTTTGCGCACGCCCCCTCGCCGATTTGTCCCGCATGGTGAACGCAACGTTATTGTCCGCGGGGGTGCGGCTGCCGCCTGGTCGCGCCGTCGAATGAAGGCTCTTTGCCGGCCGGCTTGTTGCAGCGCGCGGCGGCCCGATTATGGGGCGACGGACGATTACGGTTTGCTCACCATGTCGACAAAAGCTGCGGGCCAGCGACCGGACCTACGCCAATGCCATCCGGAGCATCTCCGCCACGATCGTTTGCTGCTGGATCGGAGGCAAAGTGCGATCCGAGAGGGCAAAGCCGAGATAGGACCAATAGAGGATGCGGGCGCGGGCGCGGGCGACCTCCCGTGAAATCCCGGAGTGGGCCAAGAGGCGCTCGACATAGGTCAGCCGCCGGCGGTCGATCGCATGCACCGCTGCCCGCGCCATCGGATCGACCACGGCCCAGCGGCGAACCGCGTTTTCGAGCGCCCGCCGCTCGCCGAAGACCCGATATAGCAGCAGTTCCAGTGCATTGCCGTTGCCGGCAGCGGCCTCGATGTCGTCGATGATCCGCTCCGCGGCGATCTCGCGCCAGAGCCTGAGAATTTCCCTGTGGAAGGCTTCGACGTCGGCGAAGTGCCAGTAAAAACTGCCCCGCGAAACCCCCATCGCCTTGGCCAAGGGCTCTGCCTTGAGCGCCGCGAAACCCTCCTGAGCAAGGGTTCTGATCCCCTGATCCAGCCAGTCCTTTGCCGAGAGTTGGTCTGCCATAGCGGGCCCCGCGTGGGGGCCAACCATACACCAGTGTATTGACAGCGCCAGCGGCCCGGCGCAAACTCCATACAGTTGTGTATGGAGGGCCTCCGATGCACGATTTGTTTCTCTGGCTGGCCGGGATCGGCGCGATTGTCGCAGCCGTGATCCACGGCGTCCTCGGCGAGACCCGGGTGTTTCGCCGGGCGACGATCGAGCCGCCTCGCCTGCGCAGCTTGATCCGGATTTGCTGGCAGATCGGCACAGTTGGGTGGATCTGCGGCGGCGCGTTGCTGCTGGCGGCGCCCTCGGTCGCCTCGATCTCCGCTCGGCACTGGATCGTGGTGACGATGGGCGCGATGTACGCCTTCGGGATGGCGGCCAATTTCTGGGTGTTCCGCGGTCGCCACTTCGGCTGGGCGGTGCTTGGCACCGTCGTCGTGATGGCGGCGATCGGTTATTAGCGGGTCACTGGGACCGTAAAAAACGGGCGTCCCTCGATGAACTCAGGTTGGCGTCGGCGTACCGAAGCTGGTTTCGCTAACTGGGTGGCGATTTCGTCTCCAAGCGGTCTCCCAGTTTAAAATTCCTCTAAGATCAATGTGTTTCAAGCTGCCCAGCTTGACCTTCGCGCTCGCGATTGAAAATACAGATCATGACCATCACCAGCCAAAACAGCGCGCCGCCCGCGATGCGCCTTGGACTCGCCAAGCGAGGCTATTCGGGCGTGATCCAGCATCTTGACGCCAACGACATTAACTCGGCGCTGCCCGCGCTCGAGCTGGAAAGCCGGCTCATCGAGCTCGGCTTCGTCGAAGGCGCCCGGGTCGAGGTGCTTCACGAGGGCGTCATCGGACGTGATCCGATCGCCATTCGCGTCGAGAACGTCACGGTTGCGGTGCGCCGGCGCGAGGCGATGGCCGTCGTCGTGGCCTGACCGGCGCGGCCAATCGCGATCTCACACAGGAACGTCAAATCGAGAGCCGCGCCGCAGACGATAGATTTGTAAAGCTCCTTTGATTCCCGAAGTTCGCATCAGAGGCTGCCGCGATAGTTGCGAACTTCGGTACAGAGTTCTGGACTCACGGACTCATGGAAGCTCCGTTGCTGCATTTGGCCCTGGTGGGCACGCCCAACAGCGGCAAGACGTCGCTGTTCAATGCGCTGACGGGCAGCCGGCAGAAGGTGGCGAACTATCCAGGCGTCACGGTCGAGCGCAAGGAGGGCTTTTTCGTCACCCCGCTCGGCCGGCAGGCCTCGATCGTCGACCTGCCCGGCACTTATTCGCTGCGCGGCCGCAGCCCCGACGAAGAAATCACTCGGGATTTCGTGCTGGGCCGCGCCGCCGGCGAAAATCCGCCGGATCTCGTCCTGTGCGTGGCAGATTCCACCAATCTGCGGCTAACCATCCGTCTGCTGCTTGAGCTCAAGCAGACCGGCCGGCCGTTGATGCTGGTGCTCAACATGTTCGATATCGCGACCCGGCGCGGCGTCAGCGTCGATGCCGCCGCCATGTCGCAGATGCTGGGTGTTCCTGTGGTGACGTCAATTGCGGTGCGCAAGGCCGGCATTGCCGATCTCTTGCGCAAGACCGACGAAATTGCGCTGCAAGCCTCCGAGCCGCCGCGAGAAAATCTCTGGAAGCCGCTTTCGGTCACGGAATTGCGAGCGACCCAGCGCGAGGCCGACCGGATCATCGCGGCAACCGTGAGCTTGCCCGCCAAGCCCGACACCTGGACGGCCCGGATCGATGCCGTGGTGCTGCACCCCCTCGCCGGGCTTCTGATTCTCGGCCTGGTGTTGTTCGTGATGTTCCAGGCCGTGTTCGCCTGGGCGCAGCCGCTGATGGAGCTTCTGTCGGATGGTTTCGCCGCGCTCGGCCAGCTCGTGCATGACACACTGCCCGCCGGGCTACTGCAAAGCTTCTTGCAGAACGGCGTGATCTCCGGCGTCGGCAGCGTCATCGTGTTCCTGCCGCAGATCATCATCATTTTCCTGTTCATCCTGCTCTTGGAAGATTTCGGCTACATGGCGCGCGCGGCCTTCTTGATGGACCGCATCATGGGCGGCGCCGGGCTGCACGGGCGCGCGTTCATTCCGCTGCTCTCGAGCTTTGCCTGCGCGATTCCCGGCATCATGGCCACCCGCGTCATCGACAACCGCCGCGACCGCCTGACCACGATCCTGATCGCGCCGCTGATGACGTGCTCGGCGCGAATTCCGGTCTACACCCTGATCATCTCGGCGTTCATCCCCGACCAGCAGATCTGGGGCTGGGTCAATCTCAGGGGACTCGTGATGTTCGGCCTCTATGCAGCCGGCATCTCCAGCGCCCTGCTGGTCTCCTTCCTGATCAAGTTTTTCATGCTGCGCGATTATGCTCCTGCGCCGTTCATGCTGGAGTTGCCGGACTACAAATTGCCGCGCCTCAAGAGCATCGCGATCGGCATCTACACCCGGGCAAAGATGTTCTTGGTGCGCGCGGGCACCACGATCTTTTCGATGATGGTGCTGATCTGGTTTTTGGCGTCGTTTCCGCAGCCGCCGGCCGGCGTCGAAGGCCCCGGTATCAACTACAGCCTGGCGGCGATGATCGGCCATGCGCTGGCGCCGGTGTTTGCGCCGCTCGGCTTCAACTGGCAGATCGTGGTGGCGCTGATTCCCGGCATGGCGGCGCGCGAGGTCGCGGTCGCGGCGCTCGGCACGGTCTACGCCATCGAGGGCGGCAAGGAAGCGGCCGACCAGATCGGGCAGGTGCTGGCGACCAAATGGAGCCTGGCCACGGCGCTGTCGCTGCTCGCCTGGTATATCTTTGCCCCGCAATGCGCCTCGACGCTGGCCGTGATCCGGCGCGAGACCGGCGGCACGAAATGGATGGCGCTGACGTTCGCCTATATGTTCGTGCTCGCTTACGCGGCGAGCCTGGTCACCTACAATGTCGCCGTCGCGCTCGGCGCCGGTTGACGATCATCTGGCGTCGTCAGATCGTTATTCAGGCCCGTTCGCCTGTTTAGTTTTGTTCTAATTCTAAAGTAGAGCGATTCCAGTCGTGCCGCTCAACTTTCGAATCCCCGAAATAAATTGCAGTGATTACTAAGTGCCCGCGAACTCGCGGAGCCCTTGATCTCCGCGGATTGGGGGCTTCATGTCGTGCGGTCATTCTCTGCATTCCTCTTCATTGTTCTCACCCTGGTTTGGTCGATCGAAGCGACAAACGCTGCTTGCGGCAACCGTCCTCTCCCTCGCGGGCTGCGGCAGCGCCTTTGCCGCCGACGGCGAGGTCAACGAGGCTGTCCTGAAGAAGATGGAGGCGATGGAGAAACGGATTCAGTCGCTCGAGGCCGAGCTGAAGCAAAAGCGGGTTGCCGAAACCGCCGTACCGGCGGCGCCAGTTGCGCCAACCGAAAAGAAGCGGCCGACCGAAGCCGGAAAGGCGGCGAAAAATGCAGCCCCGGAGGCGGACAAGGGCGCCAAAGTGGCCACTGCGCCATCGCCGACGCCGCCCGATCCGAAAGACAGGCCGGCGCCGAAGTCCAAGACGCTCGACCTTTCCACCCCGCCGTCCGATCTGCCGATCCTGGGTGTTGCTCCCTCACCCGTGGCCGGCCTCAGCATCGGCGCCTATGGCGAGGTCAAGTTCGGGACGATGCAAAATCCTGCCGCCAACGGTCAATGGCAGAACGGCTTCGATACCGCACGCATGGTGTTGTTGCCGACGTATGCGATCACCGACAACATCATCTTCAACGCCGAAATCGAGTTCGAGCATGCCGGTTCCGGGTTTGACAACGATGACAAGCTGCATGGCACCGCGGAAATCGAGCAGCTCTGGATCGATTTCAAGATCATCGATCAGTTCAACTGGCGCGCGCCCGGCATCGATCTGGTCCCGATCGGCTACATCAATCAGCACCATGAGCCGACGCAGTTCTACAGCGTCAACCGGCCGGAGCTTTACAACAGCATCATTCCATCGACCTGGAAGGTACCAGGCACCAGCGTCTACGGGACGATCAACGAAAACCTGAAGTACCAGGTGATGCTCAGCGCCACGAATGAAGACTTTGGCGACTCCTTCGACAATCGAACCGCGGCTAGGACGGTGCCCCTGCCCGGCACCGCCTATTTCCCGGGCATCGACGGGCTCAACGCGCTGGCATTCTCGAATCCGCCTCTCGGCGACTTCCAGCAGCTTTCCAACACGCTCGCCGTATCCGGCCGGCTCGATTTCACGCCGACCTTCGTGCCCGGCTTCGGCGGCAGCGTCAGCGCGTATTATTCGCCGAACACCACGCCGCGAGGCGCGCATGACGATCTCGGCAACTTCCTCGGCAAATCGAGCCTTGCGATGTTTGATGCCGAATTCCGCTACCGTGTTCCGGACACCGGACTCGAATTGCGCGGTGAATATGTTCGGGTCGAATTCGGCAACCCCGCCAACTTGCGCGCCAACAACGACAGCGATCCAACCGACAACGTCGGAAAATCGATGTTCGGCTATTCCGGCGAGGTCGCCTATCACATCCCGATGGGCACCATCCTAAACAGCGAATGGGAAGCGGTGCCGTTCTACAACTATACCTACATGAATCTGCAGACCGGCGGATTTGCGGGCACCGACCTCAACACGCCGACCGGAGCCGGCCAGCGCCAATTCCATACTGCGGGCGTTGCCGTCTTCCCCTCACCGAAAATCGTTCTGAAAGCCGAATATCAACACGTGATCGACAAGAGCCTCGCCGGCGCATTGTCAGATTCCTTTCTTGGTGGTGTGGGATTCTTCTTCTGAAGCAAGTAACGGCCAGACGCTTGCAACGAGCGGCAACCTTCGATGGGTGACACATGACGGAATGGATTCGATACGCGCTACCTGCCGCGGCGATTGCCGCGAGCGCGTCTCCTGCCTATGCGATGCAATATCTATCGATCGAAGAAGCGCAGAAGCAGGCTTTTCCGTCGGCCACGCATTTCAGCGAAATCCAGCCTGGCCGGGTCTGGAAAGCCGAAGCAGGCGGGCGCGCCGTCGGCTTCTTCATTTTCGATCGCGTCGTCGGCAAGCATCTCTACATCGACTACGCGGTTGCGCTGACGCCGGCCGGTGCCGTGCACAATGTCGAGGTGCTGCAATATCGTGAATCCTATGGCGGCGAGATCAGAAACGCGAGCTGGCTGGCGCAATTTGTCGGGAAGACAAATGCCAGTGCGCTCAAGATCAACGGCGATATCAGGAACATCGCGGGCGCGACGCTGTCTTCGACGCATGTCACCGAAGGCGTGAAGCGGATATTGGCGACCTATGGCAGCCGTCTCAAATAAGGTGCGCCGCGCCAAGCCCCTGCTCGGGACGTTCGTCGAAATCGAGGCGGCGGGACCATCTCAAGCCGAACTCGGCCGCGCGATCGATGCCGCGTTCGAACAGGTCGCGATGGTGCATCGGCTCATGAGCTTCCACGATCCGGACAGCGACGTCGGCCGTCTCAATCGCGACGCGGCCGATAGGCCGGTCAGGGTTCACGCATGGACCTTCCAAGTTCTCAAAACCAGCATTGAGCTGCATCGTCGGTCGGGCGGTATCTTCAACGTTGCCGTCGCGCCTGCCTTGCAGGCGATGGGACTGTTGCCGCAGCATGACGCAGATGCGATCGCGCAAACACCGCCGCCGCCGGTGCACGAGGCGATCGAACTGGTCGACGGGCAAATGGTCCGTTTCCGCGATCGCCAGGCGCGAATCGATCTCGGCGGGATCGCAAAAGGTTTTGCCGTCGATCGCGCGCTGGACTCGCTTCGCCAAGCGGGCTCGCTGGCATGGGGCCTCGTCAACGCGGGGGGCGATCTCGCCGCTTGTGGAGCGGAGTTGCAATCGGCCTACATCCGACATCCCCGCGATCCCGGCCGCGTCGTCTGCCGCGTCGACTTCGCCGACGAAGCGCTGGCGTCCACCGCGCGCCGGTTCGACCTCTTTCGGTCATCGGAGACCGCCGTATCGGCGATCATCGATCCGCACGGTCAAACGCCGGCCAATTCAATCGATGGCGTGACGGTAAGGGCTTCGTCCTGCATGATCGCCGACGCATTGACCAAAATCGTCATGATTTCCGGACCCGCCGCCGGCGCTCTGCTTGAGCAATGCAACGCAAGTGCGCTACTGGTCACCGCGGACGGCGAGCTCCAGATCTCCCCCGATTGGCAAAACGCAGTGCACCTTGCGGCTTAGCTCCTCATTCCGATACGCGATCTATGCAGCCCTTGCGGTCCTGCTGATAACCGGGGCTGGCTGGCTCGTGGCCGATTGGCAAAAGGACATTTCAAGCGACGAGATTTGGCAGCAGAGCATCGCCTATCTTCTGATGGTGCATGGCGGCACCGCGATGTTGATGCTGCTGCTGCTCGGCGCGCTGATCCCGGTCCATCTGCTGCGCGCCTGGCGGAGCCGGAAAAATCGCATTTCCGGCTCGGCGATGGCGACGTTCAACGCGATCCTGATCGCGACCGCCTTCGGGCTCTATTATCTCGGATCGGAAACGCTTCGGCCGTGGATGAGCTGGATCCATATCGCGGCCGGATTGTCGCTCGCGCTGCTGTTTCCGTTACATATCTACTGGGGCCGGCGCAAACTGCCTTAGACCGCGCTTGCTATTGCAGCCCGGTATCGCTGCTGGTGCGCTTCTTGGCGAGATCCATCTCGGTCACCGCGATCAGGATTTCGGCGCGCGTCTTCAGATCCGGCGCTTCGAGCATCGCCTGCTTTTCCGGTGGGCCATAGGGCGACATCATCGCCAATGCGTTGACCAGCGCCTCATTGGGCGCTTTCTCGATGCCTTCCCAGTCGACCTTGAGATTGTTGGCGTCGAGAAATTCGGTCAGCGCTTTCAGGAGTGCCTCGCGGTCGACGGCTTCCTCGCCTTTGCGAGCGGTGAAGTCGTCGATATAGGGAAAGTAATCGACCTTGCATTGCCGGTACTGGGTCAGCACCTTCTGCTCCTCGACCACCTTGAAGCGGGCTATGCCGGTCAGTTCGAGGATATAGCGGCCGTCACCGGACTCGGCGAGCTGGGTGATGCGCCCGACGCAGCCGACCTGAAACAGCTTTGGATGCGCTTCGTCGGGCGAGTGCGAAACGTCGGGCTGGATCATTCCGATCAGGCGGTGGCCGTCGCGGAATGCGTCGTCGACCATGGCAAGGTAGCGCTGCTCGAAAATGTTGAGCGGCATCTGCCCGCGCGGCAGCAACAGCGCGCCGGGCAGCGGAAATACCGGAATGATCTCGGGAAGGTCGGAAGGTCCGCGGTATTCGGCATTGATCGGCATTACGGTCACCAGCCCATAATCGTGCCTTAGCGTGACGGATCAGAAGTCCGCATCATTCGTGCCGCTTCGTAAACAAGGACACCTGCATCAACTCACGCCGTTTGAGCGTCTTGCACTCTCGCCTTGCGTCGTCGGCGCTCGCGCGGCGCTTACGAAAACAGGATCGTCGACAGGCGCTTTCGTCCCTCGACGGTCGCCTCGTCGGCGCCACCCCATGCGTCGAAGAACTGCACCAGCTGTTTGCGGGCGCCATCCTCGTTCCACTTGCGGTCACGTTTGACGATTTCGAGCAATTGCGCTGTCGCTTCCGCGCGCTTGCCGGCGGCGTTGAGCGCGGTCGCCAGATCAAAACGCGCCTGATGATCGAGCGGATTTGCGGCGACTTTCTGTTCGAGTTCGGCGACCGGGCCGAGCGAGCTTGCCTGCTCAGCGAGATCGATCGCGGCCTGAACCGCCTTGACCGCGGCGTCGCCGCGCTTGGATTCGGGAACCATCGCCAGGGTCTTCTTGGCCTGATCGATCGCGCCGGTCGTGGCATAGCACTTGGCGAGCCCCGCCATCGCCGCGATGTTGGTCGCATCGGCGGCGAGCACCTCGGCGTAGATCGAGGCCGCCGTCGACGCATCGCCCTCGGCGAGCAGGGTCTCGGCCTCCTTGAGGATATCGGCAATGTTCGGCTCGCCCGGCATGCCCGCCGTCAGCTTGTTGACGAAAGCAGTGACCTGGCTTTCCGGCACCGCACCCATGAATCCATCGGCCGGCTGGCCGTTGACGAAGGCAATCACCGCGGGAATCGACTGAATCCCCATCTGGCCGGGAATCGCCGGATGCTCGTCGATGTTCATCTTGACGAGCTTGACCTTGCCGTTGGCATTGCGGACGACCTTTTCGAGGATCGGCGTGAGCTGGCGGCAGGGACCGCACCAGGGCGCCCAGAAGTCGATCAGCACCGGCTGCCGCTTGGACTCCTCGATGACGTCCTTGACGAAAGTCTGGGTGGTCGTCTCCTTGATCAGATCGGGCGCGGCCTGTGGCGCGGCTCCGTTGCCCTCTAATATCGTCACGGCATTCCTCGTCTATGTCAGCCAGATTTCACGGCTCGCCCCGTACTAGCACGGCCGGGCTTGGCGGTTCAGCTGTTCTCAGAACCCAGATGGCGGCTGGATCCCAAATTTCAATCGGTTTTGCCGGATTTGGCCCCTCTGTCTTGTACCGGAACGGGGCCCATCGGAGATCGGGTGGATCGCGGCCCGGGCCGGCCGGATAAGGCGGAAGCATCCGGTTTATGAGGAGAGTGATGATGGCGAAGGCCTATTACAGCACCGTATTCGAGCAATCCGCCCGCGACATCTGGAAAATCGTCCGCGATTTCAACAACTATCCGGTTTGGGTCGGTGGTGCCGGCGAAAGCCGGATCGAGGACGGCAAGTCGGGCGACACCGTCGGGGCCGTACGCAATGTGCTCTATCAGGGACGGCAAATCCGGCAGCGCTTGCTGGCGCAGTCCGATGTCGAGCGCTCGCAGACCTACGAATTTTGCGGGACGCCGACACTGCCGATGACGGGATTTCTAGCGACCTTGCGGGTGACGCCGGTCGTCGACGGCGATCGTGCTTTTGTCGAGTGGTGGGCCCATTTCGACTGCGATGTCGCCCGGCGCGATGAAATTGCCGACACCTTGCAGGGCTGGTTCGGCAAATGGCTGGAAAGCCTGCGCCGGTCGATGGAGGTCGGCCCGGCCCGGTTCCGCGGGGAAGCCGGTTCAGGCGCGTATTGAGGCCGATTTCCGACCGATTTCGCCAAATCGGCTGCAACTTCATGCCCTTTAAGCCTTTTGCGATTGATCGCTGCTGGCTGTTGCATTCGCAGTCGGCATTTGGCATAGGTCTGCGGTCGCCGGTGACGTCAAGGTGACATTCCCTAAGGATGCGGGTGTAGCTCAGGGGTAGAGCACGACCTTGCCAAGGTCGGGGTCGAGGGTTCGAATCCCTTCGCCCGCTCCAGGTTCTCTTTGTCCGGCCCGGAGACATGGGTAACGGAACGTACCTAAGACATGGGTGACAACCTCGTGCCGAACGGGTTGTCGAGGGGTTGCAAGGTTTTCTGCTCCAGGTCGAAGTATCCAAGATCATAGTGCATGAAGCTTGCGAGCC
>NZ_DASSRP010000409.1:0-2254 GCF_035701725.1 Bradyrhizobium sp. | reverse complement strand
CGAGCACACCATTCGCGAATTCCGCCTGAGCCGGGACGGCATCAAGGTCGGGCCGCCGATGAAGGAATTCAGCGGTATCTTCTCCGGCAACCCGCTCTACACCGGTCCGGCGATGCCAGAGGAACCGGTGAGGTGAGCGTGGCGCGGGATCACCGTGTTCTCGTCTTCGCGCCGATTGGCCGCGACGGGCCCGCCTCGGCCGAGCTGTTCCGCAGCTCCGGTCTGGAGGCAACCATCTGCGAAAGCCTTCCTGCATTGCTCGCCGAAATGCCGTCCGGTGTCGGCGCGGTGTTCCTGGCGGAGGAAGGCATTTTCGGCCAGGACACCGCGGCCTTGGCAGAATGGATCGAGCGTCAGCCGCCGTGGTCCGATCTGCCTTTCATCATTCTCACCAGCCATCGCGAGCAACCGGCGGTCGTTGCCTGGCGGCGCGGCATCGTCGATCTTCTCCGCAACGTTTCACTGGTGGAAAGGCCGGTTCAGCCGATGACGCTGGCCAGCGCCGTTCGATCGGCGATGCGCGCCCGCCGCCGCCAATATGAACTGCGAGCCCTGCTCGAGGCGCGCGAGCGTGCCGCTCAGGAGCTGGAAACCCTGGTGGCCGAACGCACGCAAGCGCTGGAGGAAGCCAACAGGCAGCTGCGTATCGAGATGGATGAGCGCGCCCGGGTCGAGGAAACCCTGCGTCAGGCCCAGAAGATCGAGGCCATCGGCCAACTCACCGGCGGGGTGGCGCATGACTTCAATAATTTGCTGATGGTGATTTCCGGCGGCCTCGAGGTGCTTGATCGCCAGGCCGACCCGGACCGCCGGCGCCGCATCATGCAGGGGATGACTCAGGCGGCGCAACGCGGCGCCAGTCTGACCCGGCAGCTTTTGGCCTTTTCGCGCCGCCAGAAGCTCCATCCGGAGCCCGTCGAAATCGCCTTGCAGATCGGCGGCATGCGCGAACTTCTCGACCGGAGCCTGCGCGGCGACGTTCATGTCGAGTTTGACTTCCCGGACTCGCTTTGGCCGATCGAGGTCGACCCGGGCGAGCTGGAGCTGGTCATTCTGAATCTCGCGGTCAACGCCCGGGATGCCATGCCGAGCGGCGGCACCATCACCGTCCGCGGCGAGAACCTCTCCGCAATCAAGGATGAGCAATTGGACGGCGACTTCGTTCGCCTGTCGGTGATCGACACCGGGGTCGGCATGAGTGAGGAGACCCTGTCGCATGTTTTCGAGCCGTTTTTCACCACCAAGGACATCGGCAAGGGTTCCGGGCTTGGCCTGGCGCAGGTCCACGGATTCGCCACGCAATCGCGCGGAACGGCGCGCATCAAATCTCAGGTCGGCCACGGAACGAGCGTGGAGCTATATCTGCCGAGATCGCAAAATCGTCCCACGCGGGCGCGCCATTTGATCGATCTGGACAAGGCCCGTCCGAAGCGTAGCAGCAACGGCCAGATACTTCTCGTCGAGGACGACGACGAGGTCGCGGCCCTGGTCAGCGAGATGCTCGATCAGTTGGGCTATGAAGTCACCCATGCCGCCAGCGGCGCGGCGGCGCTTGGGGCGCTTGCAGACGGGCGGCCGGTCGACCTTGTCCTTTCCGATATCATGATGCCCGGAGGCATGAATGGCGTCGAACTCGCGCGGGAAATCGGGAAAAGAAGAAGTGACGTGCCGGTGCTGTTGACGAGCGGCTATTCCGAAGGAGCTGTCCGGAACGCCGAGGCGGCAGGAATTCAGATTCTGCAAAAGCCTTTTCAGATTGCCGAGCTGGCCGCCGCCCTTGATGCCGCCAGGTCAATCTTTCGGTCGGGGAATGCGTCGAAGCGCTCGAGCGGCGCGTGAGCGCCGGTCGGTCTGAGGCTGCTTTGTGAATCGAAGCTGAAGATGCTTGGCGGCGCACCGGCGGCCGGAGATTTCCTGGCCGCAGCACCGCCAGCTTCACATCGGTGCAAACGCGCTTGACAAGAGACATCGCGACCAGAGCCGCGATGAGCTGATTTGCCCGTCGTGCCAATCTGTCGCATGCACGCTTGCTTGTGGCGTCGGGCAAATCACCGCTACCTCTTCGGGCGTCCTGTGCTCGATCTGAGGGGCGTTGCGCATCGTCATCGACGTGGAGCGCGGGATGCGATGGACGCTTGCGTTGCCGGCTGACGAGTGGCGATGCGGCGGACGGCGAAGTCGTGTGGTCTTGGCGCCTCGACGCTGGCGTTAACTCGGCGACAACGCGTGCGCGTTGCGCTGGGGATGGTGACAA
>NZ_DASSRP010000408.1:0-10375 GCF_035701725.1 Bradyrhizobium sp. | reverse complement strand
AGCCGCGCTCCAGGAGAGCATCGGCGAGACGCGAGGCGCCGCCGCCGACATCGATGATGTCGGCCTGCTTTGGCGGCCGCAGCTGTTCGATCAGTTCAAGCGAGGGTGATGGACTATCCTGAAACCAGCTGACCTCGGTTTCATCGCGCGTGGTGTAGACCGTTTCCCAATGGTCCCGCGTCGTTGTTTCCGACATGAACGCGGGCCTCATTCGCCCAGCAGCTTGGCTGAAGCGAGATCGGCTGCCGCGCGCGAATCGCCCTTGGCCTCATAGGTGAGCCCGCGGGTCTTCAGCGCCCTGCCGTTATTGGCATTGAGGCGCACGGCGTTGTCGAGGTCCGGGAGCGCATGGACATAGTCGTCCTTTTTGAAATACGCGAAACCGCGTTCGGCATAATAGTCGGACAACGCATTATCCTTTCCAAGGCGCTCGCTGCCACCGGCTACGACCGCATCAGCGCTGGGACCGAGCTTGATGGCCTGGCTGCATTCGGCGATGGCGGCGTCGTATTCTTTTCTGAAATTATAAACCGCGCAACGGTTGTAGAACGCATCGGCATATTTCTTGTCGATCCTGGCCGCTTCGGCAAAATCCGCAAGCGCGGATTCATAATCCTCTTTCGCTCGCCGTTCGACGCCACGACTCAAATACTGGCGCGCCAGCACGTGACCGGCATAGCGTTTGGACTGGATGGCGCGCGAACAGGCATCGATCGCGGCCTCGCCGGTTTCTTTGATACAGATGTTGGCATCATTGCCGGCGGCCTGCGCATCGAGCGCGACGGCGCATAGCCCGACGGCAAGCAAGCCGGCGCATCGCGCCGCAAATCCCCTCTGCATGGTTCCCTCCCGTCCGGATTGCTTCCGGATCTGGTTTTAGAATAGCACGATGGACGCGGACGAAAAGCGGTCGGCGCCTACTCATTTGGACCCAAGCGAAAGTGAAAGGCCCGAACATGCCGATGTTCGAGGCTTGACGTTTATTGGCCGACCGCAGTGCAGGAGCTGATGAATGAGCGTTCACGGAATCTCCGTCGTATTCACAACTGAAGACGTTGCGCGGTCGGTCAAGTTTTACGTGGAGCAGCTCGGCTTCACCTGCACCCTGCAACTGGAGGGTTTTGCACGCGTCCAGCTGGGCGCAGCCGACATCATGCTGGCCCTGCCCAATGCCCATCAGCCCTGGCGGGGGCCCAGCTTCACGGGCTCGATCTATCTTGACGTCGACAATGTCGACGCGTTGTGGGAGAGACTGAAGACGCGTGTGCGCATCGCCTATCCGATCGAAACGATGGAGTACGGCTTGCGCGAGTTCGGCGTGCTGGACGACAACGGCTATCCACTGAATTTCGCGCAGCCCGTCGCGGCTCCCTGAACCCGTCGCAAGACCGTCGCAGTCAGCGCCCGGTTGACGGGCGCGGAAAGGCGAATGCGAGGAACGGGAAAAGGACAAGCCCGATCGCGGCTTTGGCTATGATAATCCTATGCAGGTTGCGCGTTTTTGCGGCAATTTGGGCTTCAGCCGCGCGCCGAAAATGTCTACCATCTCGCCCGAATTGAGGAGCGCTTCGGGATTCGTCCAATTCCCGTTCATTGGACGTGACGCGGACCTTTGAATTCAGGGGGCGATCTCTGCTTAAAGGACTTCTCACCTTCAGCCTGACCCGGCGTCCGCTGGTCCTGTTGGGCCTGCTGGGCTTTGTGGCGGCCGGCATCTTCGCATTTTCCCGGCTCAACATCGAAGCCTATCCGAATCCGGCGCCGGTGATGCTGGAGATCACGGCGCAGTCGAGCGGCCTTTCCGCCGAGGAGATGGAGCGCTATTACACCATTCCGATCGAGGTCGGGCTTGCGGCCACGCCGGGCGTCGACGTCATTCGCTCGACCTCGTTCTTCGGCCTGTCCTTTGTCCGCGTCGTGTTTCAATACGGTGTCGATTATTATTTCGCGCTGACGCAGACCGCCATCAATCTTCAGCAGAACGTCACGCTGCCCGGCAATGTCAACGCACAAATCCAGGGAACCAGCCTGGTCGGCGAAATCTACCGCTATGAGCTGGTCGGGCCGCCGCATTTCGGCCTGAGCAACCTGCGCACGGTGCAGGACTGGATCCTGCAGCGGCGGCTGCTTTCGGTGCCCGGCGTGGTGCAGGTCAACACCTGGGGCGGCACCACCAAGGAATACGACGTCGAGGTCGATCCGCGGAAGCTGGAAGCCTATGGCGTGACCTTGCAGCAGGTCATCGCGGCGCTCGGCAACGCCAACGTCAATGTCGGCGGCCGCACCATCAATATCGGGCAGCAATCGGTGAACGTGCGCGGCGTCGGCCTGATGGATTCAGGCGGCGAAGCCGATCTGACGCAAGGCTACAAGGTTCGCGACATCGAGAATGTGATGCTGGCCTCGCCCAGCGGCCTGCCGATCTTCGTCAAGGACGTCGCCAAGGTTTCGGTCGGCTATGTGCCACGGCTCGGCAAGGCCGGGCGCGACCATGACGAAGACGTGGTCGCGGCGATCATCATCATGAACCGCACCTTGCACACCAACGATGTGGTCAAGCGCGTCCGCTCCGAGATCGAGAAGATCAATTCCGACGGCAGCCTGCCGCCCGGCTTGAAGCTCGTGCCGTTCTACGACCGCTCGACGCTGGTCGGGGTCACCACTTCCACCGTGCTGCACAACCTGTTGTTCGGCTGTCTTCTGATTTTCATCGTGCAGTGGCTGTTTCTCGGCGACCTCAGAAGCGCAGTCATCGTCGGCGCCAACGTTCCGTTCGCCCTGTTCTTCTCGATCATCATCCTGGTCATTCGCGGCGAAGACGCCAACCTGCTCTCGGTCGGCGCGGTCGACTTCGGCATCATCGTCGATTCCGCGGTGATCCTGGTCGAGAACATCTACCGTAACTTCGCCTCGAGTCCGGAGGAGCGGCAGCAGTTGTTTCACCAGCTCGCCGAAAAGCACTGGGGCGACGATCCGACTGGCGCCGGCCAGCCGTCGAGCGACACGGGTTGGACCGGGCGGCTGCGGCTGATCCTGATCAGCGCGTTGCAGGTCGACCGCGCGGTGTTCTTTTCCACCGCCATCATCGTTGCAGCCTTCATTCCGCTGTTCACGATGCAGGGCGTCGAGGGCCAGATCTTCGGCCCGATGGCCCGCACCTATGCCTACGCGCTGGTCGGCGCGCTGCTTGCGACCTTCACCGTGACGCCGTGCCTGTGCTCGCTCCTGATGCCTGCGCATGTCAGCGAGGTCGAGACCTTCATCGTGCGCGGCATCCGCCGCGTCTATCAGCCGGTGCTGCGCTGGTCGCTGCGGCGGCGGCCGGTCACGATCGCGATCGGGCTGGTCTTTCTTGTGCTCTCCGGTTTCCTCGGCTCGCGCCTCGGCAGCGAGTTCCTGCCGACGCTGGAGGAAGGCAATCTGTGGATTCGCGCCTCGATGCCGCCGACGCTGTCGCTCGAGGCCGGCATGCCGCTCGTCAACCAGATGCGGGAAATCCTGCTGAAACATCCCGAGGTGATCACAGTCGTCTCGCAGCACGGCCGTCCCGACAACGGCAGCGATGCGGCCGGCTTCTTCAATGCCGAGTTCTTCGTGCCGCTCAAGCCGTTCGACGAGTGGCCGGCTAACTACACCAAGGAAAAGCTGGTCGAGGAATTGCAGGCCGAATTTTCCCAAAAATTCGTCGGCATCAATTTCAACTTCTCGCAATACATCCAGGACAACGTCGAGGAAGGTCTGTCGGGCGTCAAGGGCGCCAACTCCATCAAGATCGTGGGTCCGGATCTCGTAACGCTGGAGAAGATTGCCAAGGATGCCATGGCCGAAATGGCCAAGGTGCCCGGCATCGCCGACCTCGGCGCGTTCTGGGTGCTGGGTCAGCCCAATCTCAACATCAAGATCGATCGGGAAAAAGCCGCACGCTACGGCCTCAATGTCAGCGACGCCAACACCGTCGTGCAGGCCGCGCTCGGAGGCACCGTCGCAACCAACCTGCTCGAGGCCGACCGCCAGTTCGGCGTGGCGGTCCGGCTTGCGCCCGAATACCGCAACGACATCGAGAAGGTGCGCAACCTCAAGGTCGGCGTGCAGACCGCGAGTGGAACCGCCTACATTCCCCTGAGCGACTTCGCCGCGATCACGCTCGACACCGGCGCATCCTACATCTTCCGCGAACGCAACCAGCGCTTTGTCCCGATCAAATTCTCGGTGCGCGGCCGCGATCTCGCCGGCGCGGTTGAGGAAGCCCAGGAACGCATCGGCAAGAACATCAAGCTGCCGACCGGCTACCGGATCGATTGGGCCGGCGAGTTCGAATGGCTGCAGCAGGCCAAGAAGCGGCTCGCCATTATCCTGCCGGTGACGTTCGTCTTCATCATGGTGCTGCTGTACGGCCTGTTCAATTCGTTCCGTCACAGTCTGCTGGCGCTGCTCGGGCTTCCCTTTGCGATCTCCGGCGGCATTATCGGCCTCTATGTCTTCGACCTGAACTTCTCGATCTCGGCAGCGATCGGATTCATTTCGCTATTCGGCGTCGCGGTGATGAGCGGCATCCTGATCATTCACGGCTACTACCGCGTCGTCAGCCATGGCGTCGATCCCGAAGAAGCGATGTTCGAGGCGGTCGACCAGCAGATGCGGCCGATCCTGATGATGACCTTGTCGGCCTGCATCGGACTGCTACCGGCCGCGCTGTCGACCGGCATCGGCAGTCAGGTGCAAAGGCCGCTGGCGACCGTCATCGTGGGAGGAATGCTGATCGGCCCGATCATGCTGCTGTTGGTGGTGCCGGCGCTGCAGAGCTATTTCCTGGGACGCGAGGCTCACGAGGCGCCGCGCCCAAGCCCGGAGCAAGGCCCCGAACAAGGTCCGCAACAAGCCGAACATCGGACATGAGCCGCAATCAGAACCGGCGGGCGATCACGCCGCCGCCGCGCGGCGCGATCCAGATCCATGCCGAGAGGGGCCAGTGGGCCCATGCCCTACTGATGCGGGCCCTAGGCCGCTCTCGGGACGGTGTTCGTGGGGTTGCCGCTACGCCTGAGCCCGAACCGATGCGTCGGCGATCGTCGCGGCACGATGTGCAGGTGGAGTCATCAAACCTCCTCTGCTTCGGCCAACTTTCCGCGTTGGTCAACGTGAAGCTTGGTAAGGAAGCTCTGATTTGTCAATGTTCCATTGCGAGGTCATCAACGGCAGCAATGCTGCCATACAACGGATTTGCTTCGCCGGAGCTTGATGGCATAACGGCGAGCCGAACGAGGAACACATGATGAGAAACGGACTTTTTCCTGTTGCAGCTCTTATGATCGTTGCCCTGGCAGCAGGATCGTCAATGGCCCGGCAACCGCGACCAATCCCGCAGCCGGCGGTCAGCACCTATTGCGCGACCATCGAGCCGGGAAATCCCTTTAGCAAGGTCTACGATTACGAGGCCTGGAGCGCGTGGCGCGCACGCGGCCTGTGGGACGATCGCGGCTCCAATGCCTGCGCCCGCAATCCGCTTTATTCGCCGGGCGGAACGTCGCCCTACAAGCGAGATCCCTATCCGAACCCGAGCTGGTTCTGAGCCGGTCAGCTAGCTGTGCAGACCCGGCGCCTCGTGACCGGAGCGCGCGACATATTCGGTGTAGCCGCCGCCATATTGATGGATGCCTTCGGGCGTCAGCTCGAGCACGCGGTTGGAAAGCGCGGCGAGAAAATGCCGGTCGTGCGAGACGAACAGCATCGTGCCCTCGTATTGCGACAGCGCCGCGATCAGCATCTCCTTGGTCGCCATGTCCAGATGGTTGGTCGGCTCGTCCAGCACCAGGAAATTCGGAGGATCGTAGAGCATGATCGCCATCACCAGCCGCGCCTTCTCGCCGCCGGACAGCACGCGGCATCTCTTTTCGACGTCGTCACCGGAAAAGCCGAAGCAGCCGGCGAGCGCGCGCAAGCTCCCCTGGCCGGCTTGCGGAAACGCATCTTCCAGCGATTGAAACACCGTGCGCTCGCCGTCGAGCAGATCCATGGCGTGCTGGGCGAAGTAGCCCATCTTGACGCTGCCGCCGAGCGCCACCGTGCCGTCATCGGGATCGGTTGACCCCGCGACCAGCTTGAGCAGCGTGGATTTGCCGGCGCCGTTGACGCCCATCACGCACCAGCGCTCCTTGCGGCGGATCATGAAATCGAGACCGTCGTAGATGACGCGGCTGCCATAGGCCTTCTGCACGCCCTTGAGGCTGACGACGTCTTCGCCCGAGCGCGGCGCCGGCGGAAAATCAAAGGCCACGGTCTGCCGCCGGCGCGGCGGCTCGACCCGCTCGATCTTCTCCAGCTTCTTGACCCGGCTCTGCACTTGAGCCGCATGGGACGCGCGCGCCTTGAAGCGCTCGATGAACTTGATTTCTTTCGCGAGCATCGCCTGCTGGCGCTCGAACTGCGCCTGCTGCTGCTTTTCGGCGAGCGCGCGCTGGGTCTCGTAGAATTCGTAGTCGCCGGAATAGGTGGTGAGCGAGCCGCCGTCGATCTCGATAATTTTATTGATAATGCGGTTCATGAACTCGCGATCGTGCGAGGTCATCAGCAGCGCGCCCTCGTATCCCTTCAAAAATTGCTCGAGCCAGATCAGGCTCTCGATATCAAGATGGTTGCTGGGCTCGTCGAGCAGCATCACGTCGGGACGCATCAGAAGAATCCGCGCCAGCGCCACGCGCATCTTCCAGCCGCCGGAGAGCACGCCGACGTCGCCGTCCATCATCTCCTGACTGAACGAAAGCCCCGCCAGCACCTCGCGGGCGCGGCCCTCCAGCGCGTAGCCGTCGAGCTCCTCGAACCGGTGCTGCACCTCGCCATACTGGGCGATGATCTCTTCCATCTGGTCGGCACGGTCGGGATCGGCCATCGCCGCTTCCAGCGCCCGCAATTCGGCCGCGACCTCGGCAACCGGCCCTGCCCCGTCCATCACCTCGGCCACGGCGCTGCGGCCGCTCATCTCGCCGACATCCTGGCTGAAATAGCCGATGGTGATGCCGCGATCGGTCGACACCTGCCCTTCGTCCGGCAGCTCCTGCCCCGTGATCATGCGGAACAGCGTGGTCTTGCCGGCGCCGTTGGGGCCGACCAGGCCGGCCTTCTCGCCCTTCTGAAGCGCGGCGGAGGCTTCGATGAACAGAATCTGGTGGCCGATTTGCTTGGAAATGTTGTCGAGACGTATCATGCGTGAGGGGAGCCCGGATCAAGGTTTCGGGCCGCTCTTAAGCGATATCGGACGAGAGTGGAAGGGTGTCCGGCCGCAACCCGCCATGCCCCTTGGGACTTCACAAGCCTGGCAGATTCAACACCTACGTCCGACCAATTGGCGGGCCTCTCTGATCGAGAAATCGGTTGACCAGGAGTGCGCCAAGCAAGAAGGCAAAACCCAGCGCAATGAGCCCCGTCCCCGCCCGAGCTACCGTGAATTCAAAGGCGTTCGTGGCGACAGCGGAAGGCTCGTCGGCAGTCGTCGACGGCACAGAGGTGGCAGCCATTGGCACCGAGGGGGCAGCCATGTCCTTGTTGTCCGTCGATGCCGCCAAAAGCATCTCGACGTCGACCGAGTGCGGCGGTGCCTTGTCCGGCGCATCGATAGTGGGCGGGGCAACCATGGGTGCCGCGAGCCCAGCCACTGCCGCCTCGCGGGCGGGTGCAGGAGCTGCCTCGGCCACCTCCGGCGCAGAGGCCGCCGCCTGAGGCGCGCTCGCCGGCGCCGCGCTCAGCACTTGAGCCCGCGCATCCAAGACCGCCTTCTTGTGCAGCTCGGCCTCATTCTCTTCGGGAGCGACGACAGGCCGCTTCGGCGTGTGGTGGTAAATCGGCCTTTTGGCCGCTACAGTCGCCGCGTCAGCCTGGAACCAGCATTTCCGGTGGCCTTCGAGATGATAGACCCAGTGCTGGCCGGGCGCCGCCGACCTGCCCGGTTGCGACAGGCATTGCTGCTGGACGGGCGCGGGAGCCGGCGCAGCGGCCTCTTGAGGGGCAGGGTTGAACAAATCCGTCAGGGCATTCGAGGAGGCAGGCGAGCTCGACAGACCTGCAACGAGAAGAGAAGCCGCTACGCAAAAGCGTCGATGGCCGGACATGGATACTCCGGTGTTGCGCCCCCAATCCGGGCACGACCTTCGAACGCGACCTAGGTCGCAATGCGACCCCAATCCGGCAAGCCTGAGAACTTATTCGGGCAGAGAACCCGGGCCATCCGACACGCCAGGGGGGCGTATGCTATGGCCAACACGCGTGGGGCGAGATCAGGACGCGCCGGGAGCGAAGGGCGTCCCCTACTTCAATTCCGTGATCACGGCGCTCGCCGAACCGCGCACCACGAGCTCGGTGTGGATGCGGTCGCGCTTGTTGAAGCGGATATCGCCGGATTTGTACTCGTTCACGACGGCCTTGCCGCTCGGCTCGGTCGACTGCAACGGCGAATCTTCGAGATAAACGACGACGACATCCTTGTCGTGAAAATGCATCGGCGTCGGATCGTTGAGATACCAGCGATAGTGCCAGACGATGACCCGGTCGTTTTCAATCAGCTTGTCGATGTGGGGGCGCGGATAGGCGTTGGGATAGCCGGAATTGTTGGGGAGTGGCGCGAGCGGATGATTCTTCAGGCCGATAATGACGCTGCGAACGCCGGCTTGACCCGCGGTTTCGCCGGCATGACCGTAAACGGCGCTGCCCTTGGCGAAGTCGATGGCGACGAAATCGTCGGGCATCGAAGGCATCGCATCGGTCGTATCCCAGACCTTGACGCGTTCGTTGTCGATCACGGGCTTGGTCTCCGCGGCCAACAAGGGCGTAGCGAGGATCGGCGCTGCGCCGAGCGCGGCCAGAAGGACGATCAAGAAGCGCTTTGGCATTTCCGGTTTCTTTCGCTGTTCCTGTCGAGAAAGCTCAATCGCGCTTGAAGCGATAGTTGAAGCGCCCGCCATCAGCCGTGATGAAGCCCGCAGTCGGCGACGGGAAATGGATCGGCAGGATCAGCGTGTCGGTGCCCGCGACGGAGGTGAAGAATTTCCGCCGCGACTGCGCCGACTGCTTCATGTCCCAATCGGGCTTCGACGACCAGTCGACCTCACGGCACTGGATCGCGTGGTGCATGAGGTCGCCGGCGACGACCGCGCGCTTGCCCTTGGAGTGGATATTGACGCAGCAGTGACAGGGCGAGTGCCCCGGCGTCGGCGTCAGCGTGATCGTATCGTCGAGCGCGTAGTCGTCATCGACGAGCAGCGCCTGCCCGGCCTCGACGATCGGCAGGCAATTGTCGCGGAACACCGTCCCCGGTGGATCGTTGCGCTTGTTGTGCTCGGCTTCCCACGCCGCATATTCGCCTTTGTGAAACACGTATTTCGCGTTCGGAAATGTCGGCACCCAGCGGCCGTTGCGCAGCGTCGTGTTCCATCCGGTGTGATCGATATGCAGGTGGGTGCAGAAGACGTAATCGACCTGCTCGAAACCGATGCCGAGCGCAAACAGTTCATTGCGCCAGCGCTCCTTGCCGGGAAAATCGAAGGGCGGCGGATGGCCCTTGTCCTCGCCGGTGCAGGTATCGACCAGGATGGTGTAACGGGGCGTGCGCACCACGAAGGTCTGGTAGGTGATGACGATCTTGCCTGCCGCCTCGTCCCAGACCTCGGGCTCCATCGACGGCAGATGACGGCGGAATGTCGCCTCGTCATAGGCCGGAAAGAAGTCCTGCGGCCGCCGCCAGGGCCCGTCGCGCTCGATCACGGAATCGATGGTGACGTCGCCAATCCTGATCTGCTTCATGGTCCCCTCGTGTCGACCGTTCGAAAAATCAGCGTAGCGGCGGCGCTAGGTGGGTCAAGCCGGACGTGAACAGGGCACTGTTGCACGGGGAGTCCGGCTCGCCGGCCGCGCCAGGCTCTGGCGATCATTTTTGCCGGAGATCCCGCGCACGATCTGTCTTAACGCGACGGTCGTGTGACCCGGAGTAATCTCACGCGCACGCGCCGGCTCTAAAGGATTCTTTAACGCAAGTGACTTTGGAACTCGCTACATTGCATCAACTTGAATTGCCGAAGGGGCGATCCAAGAGCGAGAGAGGGAGTCCCACATGTCACGCAGCACACCGCTTCGCGTCGTCGGCGCCGTGCTTACGCTTGTTTTCGTGCCTCCCGCAAATTCAGCTTCAGGCAGCGGCCATTCTGCAAAAATGCATCGCACTCAGCACGCACTCCATCGAGCGACTGCGACTTACCGAGGGCCCACGATGGCAGAAGGCGAAGCGTTACCGTATCGACCGGAATACGGTTTTCTTCATCACGTGCCGCCAAACGCGATCAGGATGCCGGGTTATACTTTCGTCCCGGGCGTGGGGATACTCGGCGCGTCG
>NZ_DASSRP010000407.1:0-15082 GCF_035701725.1 Bradyrhizobium sp. | reverse complement strand
GATGACGGGAAGATGCGCGTGCTCGCCAATTGGGGCGCCGAACGCATCGCGAGTTTCCCCGATCTGCCGACGTTCAAGGAGCGCGGCTACAAGGATGTCGAGTTCTACATCTGGGCCGGCCTGTTTGCGCAGAAGGCGCTGCCGGAGCCGATCATGACCAAGCTGCGCGAAGCGATGGCGCGGGCGGTGAAGAGCCCGGAGGTGATCAAGACCTTCGAGACCGCGGGTAGCCCGGTCGCCTATATGGATGCGCCGGAGTTTGCCAGGTTCGTCGAAACCGACAGCGCGCGTCTCGTTGCTGCGGTCAAGCGCATCGGCCGGGTCGAATAGGCGCCGCTTCCCTCGCTCACATTTTGTTGTTCGGCACGAACCCGCCTCAGCCGCATTGGTTTGGTTGTTTGGAATCGTCCGGTTTGGCCGGACGATAGGTCATGCGCTGAAGAGAAAGGGGCGGTCATGCGACAGCACCAATTTTTCCGGATTTTTGCCTTGGTTGGCGCCGCGGCTGCAGGCGTCGCGCCCGCGCTCGCGCAGGAATATCGCGGCACCATGGAACAGCAGATGGCCTGCACTCCCGATGTGTTTCGGCTCTGCGGCGCGGAAATCCCCGACACGACGAGGATCGTCGCCTGTCTGCGCGCGAACACCCCGGCGCTCAGTGTGCCGTGCCGTGCCGTGTTCGAATCGCGCGACAGCGCCAATGGCCCGCCGGCGCAATATTCGCAGCAACCGGCGCCGCCGCCGGTCCGGCGCGGCTATCCGTATCAATAAGGCCTAGCAGACGTCGACCCATTCGGCGGCGACCAGTTCGGCCATGCGGTGCGGCGCGATCCGCACCGCGCTGTTGATCGAGCCGGCCGCCGGCACTACCTCGTCGAAAGCCTTCAACGAAATGTCGCAATAGATCGGCAGCGGCGTCTTCAGTCCGAACGGGCAGACGCCGCCGACCTCGTGACCGGTGATATCGGCGACTTCATCGAGGCCGAGCATTTTCGGTTTGCCGCCGAAACGCGCCTTGACCTTCTTGTTATCCATCCGCGACGTGCCGCTGGCGACGATCAGGATCACCTGCTCGCCGACCCTCAGGCTCAGCGTCTTGGCGATCCGCGCCGGCTCGACGCCGTAGGCTTCTGCGGCGAGCGCCACCGTCGCCGAGCTCTTGGCGGATTCGAGCACGGTGATTTCGGGCGCCTTCTCGGCGAAGAAGGCGCGAACGGACTCAAGACTCATTGAAGGCTCATGGGTAACGGGCGATCAGGCTGGACAATTCCGACAAAGCATGAATGCGGTGGTCGGGCGCGACCCCGAGTTCGTCCATTTGCGTACGCAGCGCCCTGAACATCGTCAAGGGCGCAACGACGTTGCTCCTGACGCAGGCTTCCGCCATCGCCTGCGGTGTCACGCGTTCGATCCAGGCGACGTTCAAGCCGAAGCTCTTGGCGCCACACGCATCCCAGGGATTGGAGGAGACGAAGAGAACTTCATGCATCGGCACGCCCAGGACTTCCTCGATCAGCGAGTAGGCTTCCGGCGCCGGCTTGAAGATGCGCTTTCGGTCGACGCTGATGGTCGCATCGAGCACGCGCTCCAGTCCGGTGTTCTTCACCAGCGCGTTCAGCATCTCGCTGGAGCCGTTCGAGAGGATCGCGAGCTTCATGCCCTTGAGCGAGGCAAGTGATGTCGCTGCATCCGGGTAAAGGTCGAGATGGAGGTACTTGTCCATGATGCGGTCGAACGCGGCTGCATCGTAAGAGAGCCCGAGCGCGCGCAGCGTGTAGGCGAGGGAGTCGCGCGTGATGACGGAAAAATCCTCATAGCGGCGCATCAGCGAGCGAAGCCAGGTGTATTCGAGCTGCTTGATGCGCCAGATTTGCGTGATGATGTCGCCATAGCCGGGAAAGGTTTCCTCGGTGATGGCGGCAACCGACTGAATGTCGTAGAGCGTGCCGTAGGCATCGAAGACGACGGCCTTGATCGTCACGGCGGTTTCTTTCTTTTGGGCCGCGGGCAGCCGACTGCGGCGTTCAGAGCCTGAGAAGCTTTCGTGCGTTCTCCTTTAGCACCTTCGGCCGGATTTCGTCGCGAATCTCGAGCTTGGCGAAATCGGCAAGCCAGCGATCCGGCGTGATCACCGGCCAGTCGGAACCGAACAGCATCTTGTCCTGCAGTATAGAGTTGATGTAGCGCACGAGAATCGGCGGGAAATATTTCGGCGACCAGCCGGAGAGGTCGATATAGACGTTCGGCTTGTGGGTTGCGACCGACAGCGCCTCTTCCTGCCAGGGGAAAGACGGGTGCGCGAGGATGATCTTCAGATCCGGGAAGTCCGCGGCCACGTCATCCATGTACATCGGGTTGGAATATTTGAGCCGCATGCCCATGCCGCCCGGCATGCCGCTGCCAACGCCGGTTTGCCCGGTGTGAAACAGCGCGATCGCGCCGCCATCGCTGATGGCCTCATAGAGCGGATAGGCCATGCGGTCGTTGGGATAGAAACCCTGCATAGTCGGATGGAACTTGAAGCCCTTGATGCCATAGTCCTCGATCAGCCGTTTGGCCTCGCGGACGCCGAGTTTGCCCTTGTGCGGATCGATGCTGGCAAACGGGATCAGGACGTCGGTATTTTCGGAGGCGACCTCGATCATCTCGTCATTGTTGTAACGACGGAAGCCGGTCTCGCGCTCGGCATCGACCGGGAAGATCACGGCGGCGATTTTCTTGGCGCGGTAATAGGCGGCGGTCTCCGCCACCGTCGGCGGATGCTTGTTCGGCGATTTGAAATAGGCCGCCATCTGGGCCTGGAAATCGTCATATCCATCGTCGCCATGTAGCCCGCAGGGCTCCTCGGCGTGGGTGTGGATATCGATCGCCACGACGTCGTCGAGATTCGGTAATGGCAGCTTCGGCATGTTTTTCCTCCCCGATCGGCGCGCTGGTCAGGTCAGTGCGCCAATTAGTTATAGTATATAACCATTTTTCGGTAGCTGCTGGGCGAAAAGTGACCGTTCTCGAACGGGCAAAGCCGGTTTTTTCCACCCGGAGGACGGTCGGATTGACATTTGGCCGCCGATTGCCTTAGAAACCGCGCGTCCCGGGCGGCGCTGCCGCCGGCGGGAAAAAATTAGCTATTTCCATGGTTTTGGGTCTCCCACAGGTTTTTCGGGGGGCCCGGATGATCGCGCCGAAGACGGCCTTTCAAAGCATCAGGATTGTCCCATGAAGGTCCGTAACTCGCTGAAATCGCTGCGTGGTCGTAACCGCAACAACCGCCTGGTCCGCCGCAAGGGCCGGGTCTATGTGATCAACAAGGTTCAGCGCCGCTTCAAGGCGCGCCAGGGCTGATCCGGCGCGGTCCGGTTTCGGAGCCCGCCTTTAGCGACCTTATCACAGGTCTTTGACGCCAACCCGCTTTGCAAGCGGGTTTTGCTGCGTCTAGACTTTTGAGATGGCCATCAGATTCCATGCGGTGCGTCACCGCCGGCTCGCCATCCTGCTCGCTGCGATCATCGGCGCGGCGCCGGCCGCCTCCTTTGCCCAAGATCCGAAACAGAAAAAGCTGCCGGATGCTCCGGCCAAGCTGCCGAAGGTTCCTGCCGATCGAACGCGCGGATTGGACTTCCTCTTCGGCGCGCTGAAGGCGGCCCCGGACGAAGCGAGCGCCAAGCATGTAGAAGCGCGGATCTGGGCGATCTGGCTACAGACGCCGAGCGATACCGTGGCGCTCTTGATGACGCGGGCGAAGACGGCGATGGAAGCCCAGAATACCGACGTCGCCCTCAAGCTGCTTGATGCCGTCATCAAGCTGCGTCCCGACTATGTCGAAGGCTGGAATCGCCGCGCGACGCTCTATTACCTGAAGAACGACTATGCCCACTCGCTGGCTGACATTGAGCAGGTGTTGGCGCGGGAGCCCCGCCATTTCGGCGCGCTGGCCGGGCTTGGCATGATCATGCAGGATCTCGGCGACGAAAAGCGTGCGCTCGATGCGTTCCGCAAGGCGCTTGCGGTCAACCCGCACCTGGACAAGGTGCCGGAACTGGTGAAGACCCTCAGCGAAAAGGTCGAGGGCCGCGATATATAGCGGTCAGTGAAGGACGCCGCGCTTTGCGCCAACCGGTCCGCCATCCGCGACCGCGGCATGGAGTTCGGCAAGCTCGGCCTCCAGCTGTTCGTTGACCAGCAAGAGCGCTTTCAGGGCGCCTCGTATATCGCCATTGCATCGGGCTACGATTTCGTCGATCGCGGCCTCATGAAATCCGGAACTCATCGAAAGCCTCCAAATATTCCCGCTGGATTAATTCCTTCGGCATCAGCGGGTTGCTGTGGATTATGTGGAAAGGCCGGCTTGCAACGTCTCCATGCCGCAAACCCTCGGAAGTGGAAAATTGCCGCGTTTGCTTATAGGAAGCTGGCGATGACGATGGTGTGAAGCGCGGGCGCAGGCCTGTGGACGCGGTGGATAACTCATTCCTCATGCTTGGCCGAAACCGCCGCACTGCCTGGCGCGTAACTCCCCTGTGCCTTTTCCGAATCGGATTTTCCGCATGTTGCCCGTGCTGTTTGCCGCTGCGCTATTGATCCTGGCGCTGGTGACGCAAGCCGGCGTGCTCGCTGTCCAGCAGCGCTTTCCCGCGCAGGGGAAAGCGGTCGAAGTCGCTGGCGCGACCTTGAATGTGCTCGAGCTCGGGCCGCCGGACGCGCCGGGTCCCGCGATCGTGCTGCTTCACGGCGCAAGTTCGAATCTCGAAGCGATGCGGCGGCCTCTCGGTGAACGGCTCGCCGCTCGCCACCGCGTCATCCTGATCGACCGGCCCGGTCACGGCTGGAGTTCGGCTTCGGACATGGAAACATCGACGCCGGCGGCGCAAGCGCAGATGATCGAGGCGGCGCTGGAGAAGCTCGATATCGGCTCCGTCATTCTGGTGGTGCATTCCTGGTCAGGGGCGCTGGGCGCGCGGATGGCGCTCGACTATCCGTCTCGGCTCGCGGGGCTCGTGATGCTCGCGCCCGTCACCCATCCATGGCAAGGCGGCGTCGGTTGGTACAATGCGCTTGTCACCAAGCCGATCATCGGCCCGTTGCTCGCCTACACGATCACGCTTCCGCTCGGCTATTTCCTGCTGGCGCCCGGTGCCCGCGCGGTGTTTCTGCCGCAGGTCATGCCGGACGACTTCGTTGTCAACAGTGCCACGCCGCTACTGCTCCGGCCGCGCGAATTTCTCGCCAACGCCCGTGATCTGGTGCGGTTGAAGGAAGCGGTAAGGGCGCAGGTGCCGCGCTATGGCGAAATCACAGTGCCGACGGTCGTCATTTCGGGCGACGTCGACAAGACCGTGTCGACCAGCATCCACTCCCGTCCCTTTGCCGCGGCGGTTGCGAGCGCAAAGCTGGTCGTGCTGCCGGGTGTCGGCCACATGGTGCAGAACGCAGCCACCGATGTTGTGATCGGCGAAATCGAGTCCATCGTGGGTTTGGGCGCGCACGGCGCGGCTGCCGCCGCGAATTAGTCCAACCGTGCGAGGCGTGCGACTTCAAAAGCAAATGGCCGGGGCTAGTGGAGTGGATTGACATTCGCTACCGATCTAGCCGCAAACTTGGACAGCGAATGTCAAATCCTAAACGCCACTAGAAATCTATATTTGCTAGTGGTCCTTTGATTCTAACATTCGCAAAAGTGGCCGCCGAGAGGGGATGCGAATGTTAGAATCGGACCACTAGTCCCGGCCATTGAAAAAGAGAACTTGAGACGGCGGTTACTTGGTCTTGCCGTCCTTGTCGAAGCTCGACACATAGGCCCAGAGGTCGTTGATCTCTTTCTCGTTCTTGATGCCGGCAAAGAACATCTTGGTGCCCGGCACCTTGGCCTTCGGGTCCTTGATGTATTCCTTGAAGTTCGCCTCGTTCCAGGTGATCCCGGAATTCTTGTTGGCCTCAGAGTAGTTGTAATCCGGCACGGTGCCGGCCTTGCGGCCGTCGAGCCCGTTGAGTTCCGGCCCGACCTTGTTCTTGGCGCCTTCGCCGATCGCGTGACAGGCCAGGCACTTGTTGAAGGAGTTCTTGCCGGCGGCGGCGTCCTGCGCCAGCGCGGCCGGCACGATTGCCGACGATGCAAGGACGATCACAGCGCTGAGTATCAGTTTTTTCATAGTCGGCTCATTTGCTTGGGACGGAAGAATGGTCAGGTTTTATGCTGGGGACGGAAGAACGGTTCCGTTGTGGCATAGGGGATAGGCGATGGACAAGGGCCGTAACGGCTGGGTTTTGCAGTTGTGACGCGACTTCCACGTGATGAAAAGGCTCCTTTCGACCAATAGCGCCTTCGCCGGTGCGGCGCAGCCGGAGCTTCTTGATTCCGCAACGGAAATCGGCAATGTCGCAATCGCGGAAGGGATCGCCGCGGAGAGATCACAATGACCATCAAAATGCCCGCGCCGGACCAGGCGGTCTTGGCGCGCCGCAGCGCCATCGTCGAGGCGCTGCGCGCTATCGTTCCGGGCGAGGGCGTCATCGATACGCCTGCCGAAATGCTTCCCTACGAGTCTGACGGGCTGATGGCCTACCGCCAACCGCCGATGGTGGTGCTGCTGCCGGACAGCACCGAGCAGGTCTCGAAGGTCCTGAAATATTGCTTCGAGCAAGGTATCAAGGTGGTGCCGCGCGGTTCCGGCACGTCGCTGTCGGGCGGGTCACTCCCGCTGGCCGATGCCGTGCTGCTCGGACTTGGCAAATTCAAGCGCATCCGCGAGATCGACTTCGACAACCGCGTGGTCGTGACCGAGCCCGGCGTCACCAATCTGGCCATCAGCCAGGCGGTGGGGCATGCCGGCTTCTATTATGCGCCCGACCCGTCCTCTCAGATCGCCTGTTCGATCGGCGGCAATGTCGCGGAAAACTCCGGCGGCGTGCATTGCCTGAAATACGGCATGACCACCAACAATGTGCTCGGCTGCGAGATCGTGCTGATGACAGGCGAAGTCCTTCGCATCGGCGGCAAGACCGCCGAAAATGCCGGCTACGACCTGATGGGAATCATCACGGGGTCCGAAGGGCTGCTTGGCGTCATCACCGAGATTACTGTCCGCATCCTGCAAAAGCCGGAGACTGCGCGCGCCATGATGGTCGGCTTTGCGCAAGTCGAGGCCGCCGGCGAATGCGTGGCGCAGATCATCGGCTCAGGCATCATTCCCGGTGGCATGGAGATGATGGATAAGCCCGCGATCCACGCCGCTGAAGCTTTCGTCCATGCCGGCTATCCGCTCGATGTCGAAGCGCTTCTGATCATCGAACTCGATGGTCCGAGCATCGAGGTCGACGAACTGATCAAACGGGTCGAGAAAATCGCGCTCGGATGCGGTTCAACGACCTGCCAGATCTCGAATTCGGAGGCCGAACGCAATCTGTTCTGGGCCGGCCGCAAGGCGGCTTTCCCGGCCGTTGGGCGCATTTCGCCCGACTATCTCTGCATGGACGGCACCATCCCGCGCGGGGCATTGCCGAAAGCCCTGGCGCGCATTCGCGATCTTTCCGAGAAATACGGACTGCGCTGCGCCAACGTATTTCATGCCGGCGATGGCAACCTGCACCCGCTCATCCTCTACGATGCCAACCAGCCCGGCGAGATCGAGCGGGCGGAGGCCTTTGGCGCCGACATCTTGCGGGCTTGCGTCGAATTCGGCGGCGTCCTGACCGGCGAGCACGGCGTCGGAATCGAAAAGCGCGACCTGATGCCGGAAATGTTCTCCGAGATTGATCTCAATCAGCAGCAGCGGCTGAAATGCGCTTTCGATACGCAGGGGCTGCTCAATCCCGGCAAGGTGTTTCCGACCTTGCATCGCTGCGCTGAACTCGGTCGCATGCATGTGCATGCCGGCAAGCTAGCTTTTCCCGACCTCCCACGATTTTGAGCGCGCCACGTGGACACCCTCAAAGTACGTGACGCCAAGGATGTCGAGCAGGCGGTGCGGGCTGCGATCGCCAGCGAGCAACCGCTGGAGATTATCGGCCACGGCACCAAGCGCATGGTCGGCCAGCCAATGACTACCAATGCGCTCTTGGATATGTCGGCGCTCAACGCCGTGAAATCCTATGAGCCGAATGAATTGATCATCACGGTGGAATCAGGCGCGCCGCTTGCGGACATCAAGTCGCTGATCGATTCAAAGAACCAGCACTTTGCGTTCGAGCCGATGAATACCGCATCGCTGCTCGGCACGGCGGAAGCAGGCACCGTCGGCGGTATGATCGCCGCCGGCCTCGCCGGGCCGCGGCGAATTCAGGCAGGCGCCGCCCGCGATCACCTGCTCGGTGCGCACGCCGTCTCCGGCTTCGGCGACAGCTTCAAGGCCGGCGGTCGGGTTGTGAAGAACGTCACCGGCTACGATCTCTGCAAGCTGCTGGCGGGGTCCTGGGGCACGCTCTCGGTCGTGACCGAAGTGACGCTGAAGGTGATGCCGAGGCCGGAGAGCGAGCGCACGCTCGTGCTGCGCGGACTGGATGATGCCACCGCCAACCAGGCGATGACCGCAGCGCTCGGTTCCCCTTTCGACGTTTCGGGCGCGGCGCACGTGCCGAAATCGGCGTTGCGGGACGTGGCTGGTGCCCTCGGCGATCTCGGATCGCCCCGTCAGGCGCTGACACTGGTCCGGCTCGAAGGCATCACTATATCAGTCGCACATCGCGCCGCCTCGCTCGCCAAGCTGCTCGGGCGGTTTGGAACCGCCGAAACCATCGAGGACGAGCGTTCGTTGGCGGCCTGGCAAACCATTCGCGACGTGGAACCTTTTGCAGCCAAAGGCCCGCTCGGGGCCTGGCCGGTCTGGCGCATCGTCTGCCCGCCGGCCGTCGGTGGTGCCTTGGGCGATCGCCTCGCCCGCGAAACCGCCGGCGATGTGTTCTACGACTGGGGCGGCGGCCTGATATGGGCCGCAGTGCCGCCAAAGCCGGATGCCCAGGCCGCAGTGGTCCGCCGGCGCGCCGCCGAGGCCGGCGGCCACGCGATGCTGCTGCGCGCGAGCGAGGAGGTGAGGCGGCAGGTCGACGTATTTCACACCCCGAGCGAGGGCATCGCAGCCTTGAGCGAACGGGTGCGGCAAAGCTTTGACCCCAAGGCCATTCTCAACCGCGGCCGCATGAGGCGGGGAACATGAAGACTGAATTCAGCGCCGCCCAACTGGCCGATCCCAATATCGCGGAAGCCGATACGATCCTGCGCAAGTGCGTGCATTGCGGATTCTGTACCGCGACCTGCCCGACCTATGTGTTGCTCGGCGACGAACTCGATAGCCCTCGCGGGCGCATTTATCTGATCAAGGAGATGCTGGAGAAAGACCGCCCGCCGACCGCGGAGGTGGTCAAGCATATCGACCGCTGTCTGTCGTGCCTGTCCTGCATGACGACCTGTCCGTCGGGCGTGAACTACATGCATCTGGTCGATCAGGCGCGGGTGCGGATCGAACGCGACTATAACCGGCCTTTGGTCGAACGTCTGCTGCGCGCCGTCCTGGCGCTGGTGTTGCCGCGGCCGAAGCTGTTTCGCGCCAGCATGATCCTGGCGCGCCTCGCGCGCCCATTTGCGGGTCTTCTGCCCGCCGACGGCGCTTCCGCGACGCCGGGTTTGTTGAGGCGAATCAAGGCGATGTTGGCGCTGGCGCCGCGCAGCCTGCCCGAGACGGGACCTATGCCAGGCAGCGTGTTTCCGGCCCAAGGCGAGCGACGCGGGCGGGTCGCATTGCTGCAAGGCTGCGCGCAACAGGTGCTGGCGCCGCGGATCAATCAAGCCGCCATTCGCCTCCTGACCCGCCACGGCATCGAGGTCGTGCTGGTCAGGGATGAGCAATGTTGCGGCGCATTGACCCATCACATGGGCCGTGAGGCGGCGGCACTTTCCTTCGCCCGCGCCAACATCGCCGCCTGGCTTGCGGAGGCCGACCGCGGCGGCCTCGATGCCATCCTGGTGACGACCTCCGGCTGCGGCACGGTGATCAAGGACTACGGTTTCATGCTGCGCGAGGACCGCGATTTCGCAGCTCCCGCGGCGAAGGTATCGGCGCTTGCCAAGGACATCACAGAGTATGTCAGCGGGCTCGATCTTGCGCCCATCGCGCAGCGTCGCGACGATCTCGTCGTCGCTTATCACTCGGCCTGTTCGCTCCAGCACGGGCAGAAAATCACGCAACTGCCGAAAGAATTGCTTTCCAAGAACGGATTCGTGGTGAAAGATGTGCCCGAGAGCCATTTGTGCTGCGGTTCGGCGGGGACCTACAACATTCTCCAGCCTGACATTGCGAACAAATTGCGCGATCGAAAGGTCGCCAATATTGCGATGGTCAAGCCGGACATGATCGCTGCGGGCAATATCGGGTGCATGGTGCAGATTGCCAGCGGTACGTCAGTTCCTGTGATGCACACGATTGAGCTTCTCGATTGGGCGACGGGCGGCCCGCAGCCGAAATCGAGCGGTCCCGACAGGCTTGTGCGAAACGACAGCCTGAGCGCCCGATAGAACCGGCTCAGCGCAACAGGAGGACTACATGGCTAAAGCGAAGAAGAAGGGCAAGAAGGCGAAGAAAGCGAAAAAGGTTCTTGCCGCGAAAAAGAAGTCCGCCAAGAAGGCGGCGAAGAAATCCGCAAAGAAGTCGGCAAAAAAATCCGCCAAGAAGGCCGTGAAGAAATCGGCCAAGAAGGCGGCAAAGAAGTCCGCCAAGAAGGCCGCGAAGAAGGCTGCTCCGAAGAAGAAGGCCGCAGCGAAAAAGGCCGCACCGGCCATGGCACACGAGCCGGAGCCCGCGGCGTCGCACGAGACACCGGCACCGTCCCATAACTGGGCGACGCCAAGCCACCACGACGAGCCTGCAGCTGCGCCGTCGTGGGAGCACACGAGCCACCACACCGGTGGCGAGGAAAGCAACTAGCAAAAACTGGCCGGTTGACGCCGGAGAGCCGAAGGACCGCAGCGGTTCAAGCCGCTGCGGTCCTTTCATTTTTGCCAGGCAGGAGCTTCGACCATGCGAGGGCCCGCCGTCGAGCCACGATCGATTTGTGTTCGGATTACAACAGCTTGCGAGAATTTTCGCTGGTCAGTCAATGGACGAAAAAATATGCAGATGATTATGTTTTAATCGCAATTAACCATATCGATCCTATACCGGATCTACTTGCGGAAATGACTTCGACGCCCCGATCAGGAGGCGCCGGACCCGATAACGATGGATGGGCCGCCGATGAAGATGCACGTTCTGGCTGCCGCTGTTCTCGCACTGTTTGGCCTTGCGATATCGGGCCAGGCCGTTGCCGCGGATCTGCCGCTGAAGGCGGCGAAGGCGCCGCCACCGTTCGACCCCTGGGACATCGCGTTCGGTGGTGCAGTGACGAGCGATTATGTGTTTCGCGGCATCACCCAGTCCAATCACCAGCCCTCGGTCGCGGCCTATTTCGAGCCGCGCTACAACGTCAACAAGGACCTGCAACTCTATATCGGCACGTCCGCGGAGAGCATTTCCTTCGCCAACCATGCCGCGGCCGAGGTCGACATTTACGGCGGCGTGCGGCCGACTTTCGGCGCCGTGGCGCTCGACTTCGGTCTGTGGGGCTATCTCTATCCGGGCGGACAGTGTCAGGAGAGTTTTCCCGGTGGCGTCGCGGTTTGTCCACCCGGCTCGCCTCTGGCGAATGGTCCCGATTTCACGCAGATCAAGAAGGACCTCAGCTTCTATGAGGGCTATGCCAAGATCAACTGGACCATCAACGACAGTTTTGCGCTCGGCGCCAGCGAGTATTACACGCCGAGCTTCCTGAATTCGGGGGCCTGGGGCGATTACGCCTCGGTCACCGCCAAGGCGACGGCGCCGAGCAAATGGTTCGGATCGACAGGCATCGGGGCCTATCTGTCGGGCGAATTCGGACGGCAATGGTTCGGCACGACGGACGCGTTCTATCGCATTTCCGCCGCGCCGGTCGGCATCCCTTATCCGAGCTACAACACCTGGAATATCGGCATCGCCTTTACCTACAAGGTGTTCACGCTCGACCTGCGCTATTCCGACACCAATTTGAGCAAGGGCGATTGCGCGGCGCTGACGAGCGCCTTCAACGCCAACATCCCCGGCAATGTCACCGCGATCAATCCCAACGGCTTCGGCTCCAACTGGTGCGGGGCGACCGGAATCGCCAGGCTGTCGGCCGACCTGACCGCGATGACCAACCTGAAGTAGGCTGCGAGCGGCCGCTGTGCGCCGCTATGGCACGGTCACGTGCTTTGGCTGCGCACGGGCGGCAAAGTGGTCGCCGTCGCGATCCAGCACGACACGGCCGTCATGAAACGCCTCCAGCGTGCTGCGGTGGCCGATCGAGACCGTGGTCGTTCCCTTGAGCTTGTCGGCAAGCAGGCGATAGAGCGCGGCCTCGGAGGCTTCGTCGAGCGAGGCGGTCGCCTCGTCGAGGAAGAGATATTCCGGCTCGTGCAGCAGGGCGCGTGCAAGGCCGAGCCGCTGCTGCTCGCCGAGCGAGAGCATCCGGTTCCAATGGGCGTCTTCCTCCAGCCGCGAGGCGAGTTGCGGCAGGCCGACGGCAGTAAGGACCTGTTGGACCTGAGGCGCACTGAACGCGTCGGGCTTCGCCGGATAGACGATCGCTGCCTTCAGCGAGCCGATCGGAAAATATGGCCGCTGCGGCAGCATCATGAGCCTCGCCCTGGCGGGCACCGTCACCAGGCCCTCGCCAAAGGGCCAGATACCGGCAATGGCCCGAAACAGCGTCGACTTGCCGGCGCCGGATGGACCGGTCACGAGGACGCGCTCGCGGCTGTGAATGCGCAGCTCATCGGCGGCAACCAGCGGCGTGCCGTTCGGCAGCTTGACCAGAAGCCGCCGCAGCTCGACGGTCTCGCCGTCATCCGTACGCACGACCTCGATCGACGGTATGCTTTCGGTCAGCCGGTCCGCGCCGGCAATCGATTCCTCGAAGCCGTCCAGACGCGCGATCACCGCGCGCCAGTCGGCGAAGGCGCGATAGATCGTGATGAAAAACGAAAGCGCTTGCTGCACGCTGGAAAAGGCGGACGCCGTCTGCATCATGCCGCCGAGCTGAATCTTGCCTGCGAAGTAGGCCGGCGCCGTAAGGACATAGGGAAACACCACGGCGGCCTGCGCGTAACTCGAGGAGAACGCGGTCAGCCGCTTGGTGACAATCATGATCTGATACCAGTTCGCCACCACCCGGCCAAAGCGGTCCGACAGCCGCTCCTGTTCAACGCTTTCGCCGTGCAACAGCGCGATCTGCTCCGAGTTCTCGCGCACCCGCACCAGATTGAAACGAAAATCGGCCTCGAAACGCTGCTGGCGAAACGCCAGCCCGACCAGCGGCTGGCCGATCCGAAAGGTCAGCCAGGTTCCGAGCATTGCGTAGATCAACGCGCCCCATACCAGATAGCCGGGAATGTGGAATTCGTTGCCGAACAGGGTCAGCGGGGATTCCGCCGACAGGCCCCATAGGATGGCGACAAAAGAAGCGAGCGTCACGACCGCATTGAGGAACTGGACACTGATGTTCAGCGTCTGGTCGACGAACATCCGGACGTCTTCGGCGATGCGCTGGTCCGGATTGTCTGCGGCGTCGCCCTGAAGCTGCATGCGATAGTGATTGGCACCGTGCAGCCACTCGCCGAGATAGCGGTTGGTCAGCCAGTTGCGCCAGCGGATCTGCAGCCATTGATTGAGATAAAGCTGGTAGACGGCGAGAGCGATATAGATGGTCGCGAGCAGGCAGAAGATGCCCATTTCGCGAACGAAAGTATCCCAGCTTTTTTCCTGGAGCGCGGTGTAGAAGCGGTTGTTCCACTGGTTGAGCAGGACATTGATTCCGACCACCGTCAGTTCGATGAGGATGACGGCCGCAAGCAACAGGCGTCCCGCGAACTTGTCTTCCGAACGGAAGTAAGGAGCTGCGATCCGCCACACGGTCGCGAGCGTCGAGCGCATATTGTTCACAGGTCGTGATCTCCGGTGGAATAGCTGCGCGGCTCTGGTGTTGGCTGGCTGGGAGATTTGACGTTCGCTACCGGCTTGCCGCTGTGCTTTTTCAACATCCGCAACACCTTATGCGAATGTCGGTCTCCAGAACTAGACTAAAGTTGTAACATTGGCGGGATGGGTTCGCTTGTCGCCGCTGCCGAGTCAACTCTAGCATGCGGCCAATGGCGGGTGGCAGGGGGCCCTCACATTTCGCGCGTTTGTGAGCGGAAGTGGCGGGGCCAAATCCGCAGCGGAAATCGCGCTTTGCTGTAGGTCCCTCAAAAATTCGCGCCAGCGGACCGGCCGTCCACGCAAGGCTGGCTCGCTAAAGAAGCGCGTGGGGAGGAATCGCAATGTGGAATCAAGTCTATAATCCTTTTGGCAACGCGGTGCTTTCGACCGTTGCCGCGGCGATACCGGTCGTAACGCTGTTGGTGTTGATCGCGAGCGGCAAGGTGAAGGCACATATCGCCGCCATCATCGCCGTGATCCTGACCAACCTGATCGCGATTTTTGTTTTCACGATGCCGGCCAACATGTCGATCCGGGCCTCGCTGCTCGGCGTGGTGGCAGGGTTCTTCCCGATTGGCTGGATCGTGCTGAATGTTATCTTTCTCTACCAGCTCACGGTCGCAACAGGTCAATTCGAGCTGTTGAAGCGCGCGGTGGGCGGCGTCACGGAAGATCGCCGGCTGCAACTGTTGCTGATTGCGTTTTCTTTCGGCGCCTTCTTCGAAGGCGCGTCCGGCTTCGGTACGCCGGTCGCGGTCACCGGCGCGGTTCTGATCGGCCTCGGCTTCTCGCCGCTCGCGGCTTCGGGCCTCTCTTTGATCGCCAATACCGCGCCTGTTGCCTACGGCGCGCTCGGCACGCCGATCCAGGGGCTCGCCAGCGTGACCGGCCTCGACCCGTACATGCTCGGCGCCATGGTGGGCCGGCAGCTGCCGTTCTTCTCGCTGATCGTGCCGTTCTGGGTGGTCTGGGCGTTCGCGGGCTGGCGCGGCATGAAGGAGGTCTGGCCGGCGATCCTGGTGTGCGGGGTCTCGTTCGCAGTCCCGCAGTTCGTCATCTCGAAT
>NZ_DASSRP010000406.1:0-14401 GCF_035701725.1 Bradyrhizobium sp. | reverse complement strand
TTGTACTGATGCACGTTGAAATGATTGAACCAGAACCAGGTCATGCGTTGGCGCAGCTGGTCCGGCGCATAGAGCGCATGCAGGATCGAGCGTGACGCCGCCTGCTTCATCCGTTCGTTCATCGCCTGCTGATAGACCTGCTGCGCGGCCTTGCGCTGGTCCGGATCGGCGACCTGGTTGGCGCTCTTGGCCTGCGCATCGAACGAGGTCAGAATTTCCAGCGCGGATTTGTGCACGTCGGCCATGGCATCGATCTGCGATTGCGCGGCCTGCGGTAACGCCGGATTTGCGCTCGGATGCAGTTGCTCATTGAGCCAGCGCTCGGTGCCGACGGCTTGCAGGTGCGCCGCGCTTGCGGCGTTGACGCCGAAGGTCAGACGATCGAGAAAGATCAGGTCATGCGGGGCAAGGTCAGCGGCCTTGGCGGGGACGATGGCTGAACCGGCCATCACGGCGCAACCGAGCAGGATGCTGATCAGGTCGCGGCGGAACTGGCTTGAATCGTTTGGTTCCATCTGTTCAGGCTCGTCATGCAATCCTTGACCGCCTGCAAAAACGCCGCCCGCGGAAGGCTAGCTAACTTGTCGCAACACGCATGAATAGGCTCTGAACAAATAACGGAGAATCGTGGCGAAAAAGATTCATGGCGGAAAGGATTACCTTCCCGCCATGATGAAAGTGACGCTGTTCGAGTTACGGGATGGACGATTGCGACTACAGGACCTTGAACACCCGCTCGTCGTAAAGCGCGCCACCCATCGGCTGCAATTCCTCGCGGAAGGTCCGCACCGTCTTCGAGGAAATCCAGTTGTTCTTTTCTCCTTGCGATTTCCAGGTCTCGATCACCGTGAAGTGGTTCTTGCGGTTGGCCTGCACCACATCGTCGAAGCGAAGATTGCCCGGCGCGTTGCGACCTTCCTCGACGAACGCCTTTACCTTGGCCGTACCGGGCTCAACCTGGGTCGGGACCACGTCGACATGAGTGAGGACCAGGATCGCGCCGCTCGATGCCGGCTTGGAGGCGCCGACCGACAGGGCGTTATGAATGCGCTCGTCATAGGCGGCGCTGCGCAGCGGGTCGAGCGCGGCGCGATACTTTTTGTAAGCATCCGTTTGCGCAAAGGCCTGCTTGGCGGCCAGCGACTTCCACTGCTCTACGATTCCGAAATGACCGGGATCGGAAATCCGCTGACCGACATCGATCTGCACGGCGCCATCGGCTTTGCGGGCGGCAGCCACGTAAGCGAGAATCAGCTTCTTCGCCTCGGCCGCCTTCGCCGGCGCGACTTCAGTGTAGACGACGATGGTCGCGGGCTGGCTCGGATCCGGCGCCGGCGGCGGTGTTTGCGCCCGCGCGACTGAACCCACGGCTACGAGGCCGGCCATGGCGATGACAGCCGCCAGAAAGGGACGATACATTGGTGATTTCCTCCAGAAATGACGGCGACCCTGTTTGAGAGGTGTCCTTTGATCTTTCGTGCCCCAGCGGTCCGTCCTGCCTTAAGGGACTCTTGAACGGCGCTATGTTGACCGCACGAGACAGGGCTGCGTCAAGCCATGGCGAAGCGTGTGGTTCTGACATTCGTATTGCCTCGCGGCAAGTCCGTTTACGAATATCAGAACCAAAAGGACACTTCTCAAACCTATGATTTTAGTGTGGTTTTAGATTTGACATTCGCTCGACGAATTTGCGGAGCCACTGAAGCGAATGTCAAAATCCACCACACTAGGCTCCAGGAGCCGGAATAAAATGCAGGGAAAACTGTGCGCCGCCCATCACGCGGTTCTCGACGTTGATGCTTGCGCCGTGCAGTTCGGCGATGCGCTGTACGATCGATAGCCCGAGCCCCGAGCTGCCTTGGTGGTTACGATCGCGCCGCCAGAAACGGCGGAAGATCAGCTCGCGCTCTTGGTCCGAAATGCCGGGACCGCGATCCTGCACCGTGATCGTGCCGTTCTCCTCGACCACGAATTCCACCACCGTGTCTTTCGGCGCATGCCGGATCGCGTTCTCCGCCAGATTGCGGATCGCCCGCTTGATCATCTCGGCATTGCCCTTGACCAGCACCGGCGAGCTGGCGCCCAGAAGTGCGATCTCGCGGCCCTGTTCAAGCGCGAGCGGCGCGACGAAGCTGGCGACTTCGGCGCTCGCGGCCTGCAGGTCGGCAACCTCGGCGGGGTCGATCGCGAAGGCCTCGAGTTCGGCAATGTCCAGGAGCTGACTCACGACCCGGCTCATCGCCTCGATATCCTGATGCAGCGCTTTCGCGACGCCCGGATCATCAAGCGTTTCCACGCGAGTACGCAGGATGGAAAGCGGCGTGCGCAATTCATGCGCGGCATCGGCCGTGAACTCGCGCTGCAGCCGAAATCCCTGATCGAGCCGATCGAGCGCCTTGTTGATCGCGGAAACCAGCGGCCGCACCTCGGTCGGGATCTCGTCGAACGGCAATCGAATGTCGGTGCGCGCCGGGGTGATCTGCTGGGCGGTCTCCGAGGCCTGCCGCAGCGGCCATAGCGCGCGGCGAAAGATCGCGATGTCGATGGCGAGCAGCACCAAAAGGATCGGCAGCGTGATCCAGCCGACATGCCGGTAGAAGTCGTCGACGATGTCGTCGATCAGAACGTCGCTGTTGGCGAGGTCTTCGGCGGCCTGCACCCACACCGCCTTGCCGCCGATGGTCCGGCGGATGCTTGCGCCGGAAATCACGGCATCGCCGACGCGCTTGTCCAGAAACTCGACCGTGCCCGCATGCGGATCTTGCGCGAAGATCGGCGCATTGTCCTTTGACGAAGAGAACAGCGTCTTGCCGGTGTCGTCGATGACGGCATAGGCATAGCGCCCATATGGTTGCGAATACAGGCCTTGCAGATACGGCGGCAGGTTGAGCGAAAGGCTGCCGTCGGCCTGTGGCGCCAGATGCTCGGCAAGCGACACTGCCTGCTCGGCCATCGCCTGATTGTGAATGTTGCTGGTGGCGACGCTGAGCAGCCAGGATAGCGCCACCGACATCAGGATCGAGGCGACCGCGACCGCGATCACATGCAGGATCACGATGCGCGACAGGATCGATTCAAACCGGATCACGTTTTTCCTCGGCGATGAGATAGCCGACGCCGCGAATGGTGTGGATCGTCACCTTGGCACCGCGGTCGGAGAGCTGTTTGCGCAGGCGGTGGACATAGACCTCGACGGCATTGGAGGCGACATCGCCGGCAAGGCCGAAGATGTGATCTTCGACCTGCTTCTTGGAGACCACCCTGCCCTTGCTGCGCATCAAAAGCTCGAGCACGTCGGTCTCGCGCGCCGAGAGCACCTGCGGCTGGTCGTCAATCAGCGCCTGGCGGCCACGCAAATCGAATTCGAGATTGGCGATGTGGAGGGAATTGCCGAGCTGCTGGCCGGGCCGGCGCAACTGCGCCTCCAGCCGCGCCACCAGCTCTTCCAGCGCGAAAGGTTTCACCATGTAGTCATCGGCGCCCGAACGCAGGCCCGAGACACGATCCTGCAGGCCGCCGCGTGCGGTGAGCACGAGCACGGGCGTCGAATCCTTGCGGTGACGCAATTCGCGGAGCACCGCGAGCCCGTCGCCGTCCGGCAAGCCAAGATCGAGAATGACAGCCGCATAGGTCGTGGTCATCAGCACGGCGCGCGCCTCGGCCGCGGTCGCGAGCAGATCGACCTCATAGCCGGCCGTCCGCAGGCCCTTGGCGAGCAGTTCGGACAAGGTCGCATTGTCTTCGATCACGAGGAGGCGCATCGGACCGGCCGTCGGTTTGCAGTTACCAAAGCTTTGAGCCGTTTTGCGGCTCCCGACAAGCACGCAAGAGGTCGGCGGTTAACGAAACCGCATCGCTGTAAGCCTGATGTAAGAATTCCAGTACCCGAGCCGTCATTCCGGGGCGCATCGAAGATGCGAACTAGGGTGCGCCCTTGCGCACCTGAGAATCCATCTCACCAAGGCATTCCGGCGGCATCTGTTCCGCGCCTGCGCCTTCCACGTAAATAGCCTCGCTATTTGGCGCAACCGCGCATCTTCGGGTGTGCCATTGCACATCGGAGAACGACGAGGCGGAAATTACTTCGCCAGTTGCTTCCGCAAAATCTCGGTCAGCTTCTGGGAATCGGTTTGCGGCGGCATGAAGCCGAGATATTCGCCGTCGCGGCCCATCAGATAAATGACGCCGGTGTGGTCGATCGCATATTCGCCGTCCTTGGTCGGCGGCAACTTGGCATAAAATGCCTTGTAGGCATTCGCGACCTTTCGGATTTCCTGGGGAGTGCCGGTCAGGCCGATAAAGCTTTTATAGAAGGATAAGAGATATTCGCCGAGCACCTTGGTGTCGCGCGCGGGGTCAATGGTGATGAAGATGGGTTGAACGCCGTCGGCCGCGGGCCCCAATGCGTCGAGCGCCTGCGTGATCGCCATCAGGTCGGTCGGGCACACGTCGGGACAGAAGGTGTAACCGAAATAGACGATCATCAGCTTGCCGCGGAAATCCGTATCGCTGCGCGTCTGGCCGTTCTGGTCGGTCAGCGTGAAGGGGCCGCCGACCGTGCCGCGGCCGTACATCAGGTCTTCCATCATCTCCGTGGCAGTGAAGCGATCCGGCGGCTGGTCGCCGGCTTTCGCCGCCACGACGCCAAGGGCCAGCAGCGGGATGATCGCGAGCCACAGCTTTGCGACCATCACCGGCACAGTTTCAGGCGCCGAAAATAATGCGGGTGCCGGTCGTGGTGGTCAGCACCTTGCCGGGCATCTGGCGTTGCGCTTCCTGGGTGAAATTGAGCCCGCTGCAATGCATCGGGATCACGACGTCCGGATTGAGCTTGCCGATTTCGGCGACGACCTGGGTCAGGTAATCCGCCGGTGCGGGCCCGAGGTGGAAGCCGCCCATGACGGCGTGGACCTTGTCGATGCCGGAGACTTCCATCGCCTGCCGCACCGAATTGACGATGCCGGCATGGCCGCAGGACGAAATGACGATGAGGCCCTTGTCCTTCAGGTTGAAGCAGGTGGCGTGCTCGTGGATGTGCTCGTCCGGCACGATCTTGCCTTCCATTTCGGCCGGCAGATAATGGCTCCAGTTGCAACCGGCGCCATCCTTCTGCTTGAACTCGACCAGCGTGTTCGGCAACACCTTTTCAATCGACTTGCGCGCGATCTTGCCGGTGGTGAAGGCGACGTCGGAGATCACGGTCGGCGTCTCGCACAGCACGACCTTGACGTCGCGCTTGGCGAGATCACGGCGGTCGAGCATGCCGTAGTCGGCAAGATCGCCGCCCGACGTGCGGTTGTAGCGCTGGCAGAAATTGTCCTCGCCGCCGGCATAGATCGAAAGATCCGATGGCAACGACTTGCGGTGCCGGTCGAGAAAGCCCATCATGCCGCCGAGATGATCCCAGTGGCCGTGGCTCATGATGAGCGTTTCGATCTTCGACGGATCGACCTTCAGCAATTCCATGTTGCCGTTGATGGCCTCAGGCGTCCAGCCGAAGTCTAGCAAAAGCGTGCGCTTGAGATCGCCGCGTTGCGGCTCGAGATAAAGCGACAGGCCCCATTCGCTATGCAGCGGACGCAGCGAGTTGGCGGAGCGGCCGGGTTCGGTCTTGACGCCCGCAACTTCGGCCGGCTTGGAAAAAATATCGCTGGCGCTATCAACCAGCACCCGCACGCTGAGCTTGTCAATGGTCGGCACCTGGATCGGCCCCGCTTTGGCGAGTTCGATGCAGGAAAAGCCGCTTGCGGCGGCGGCAAAGCCGGCGGACATTTTCAGCGCATCGCGTCGATTGAAATTCGGCATGAGTATCTCCCCTTGGCAATGGCCGCAGAATAGAGAGGCACCAGTCTCGCCTGTCAATGCAAATGGCGGTGTACCCGGCGGTTGTGATATTCCGGGCAGGCCCTGTTCGACGTCGGAGAAATGCCATGAATGCATCCGCACCATCGGAAATCGCCGCCAAGGAGCCGTCGCGCGGCTCCATCGGCGAGGTCTTTGCGGCGTTTCTCAAGCTCGGCGTCATGTCGTTCGGCGGGCCGATCGCGCATCTCGGCTATTTCCGCGAGGAACTGGTGATCCGGCGGCGCTGGCTTGATGAAGCGACCTATGCCGATCTCGTCGCGCTGTGCCAGTTCTTGCCGGGCCCGGCATCGAGCCAGGTGAGCTTCGCCCTGGGCGTGCTGCGCGGCAACGGGCTGCTCGGCGGCCTCGCATCCTGGCTCGCCTTCACGCTGCCCTCGGCGGTGATCATGTTCGCCTTCGCAAATGTTGCAGCCCGCTTCACCGGACCGCTTGCGCAAGGCTTCCTGCACGGGCTGAAGCTCGTCGCCGTCGCCGTTGTGGCGCAGGCGATCTGGGGCATGAGCAAAAGCCTCACGCCGGATCGGCCACGCGCAGCAATCGCATTGGTGGCGCTTGCGGTGGTCGTGCTGTTTCCGGGATCGTTCGCGCAAGTCGCGGCGATTGCGCTCGGTGCCGTGGCCGGGCTTTGGCTGTGCCGCGCCGAGGCGGCGCCACCGTCCGGCTGGCTGAACTTTCCGGTCAGCCGCAGCATGGGCGGCATGGCGCTTGTGCTTTTTGCGGTCTTGCTGGTGGCGACGCCGTTTGTCGTCGCCGCAAGCGGCTCGCACGGACTTGCCGTGTTCGACGCCTTCTATCGCTCCGGCGCGTTGGTATTCGGCGGCGGCCATGTCGTATTGCCGCTGTTGCAGGCCGAGGTCGTGACGCCCGGCTGGGTCAGCAACGAGGCCTTCCTGGCCGGCTACGGATTGGCGCAGGCGGTGCCGGGACCGCTGTTTACGTTCGCCGCCTATCTCGGCGCGGTGATGAACACACCGCCGAACGGGCTCGCAGGCGCGGCGATCGCGCAGTTTGCGCTGCTGCTGCCGGGCATGCTTCTGGTGTACGGCACGCTGCCATTCTGGGACTCCTTTCGGACCCGCCCGGCGGCGCAGGCGGCCATGCGCGGCAGCAATGCCGCCGTGGTCGGCATCCTCGGCGCGGCGCTGTATAACCCGGTCTGGACCAGTGCGGTGATGGCGCCGCGCGATTTCGCGCTGGCGCTATTCGGCTTCCTGCTGCTGACGGTCTGGAAAGTGCCGTCATGGGGCGTCGTCGTGCTGCTGGCTGCCGCCGGCATGCTGTCTGCTCTGATCTGAGGGGGTGAAAGATGACCTTGAACGAAACCATGCGCACAAGTGAATCCGGCTGGACCATCCTGGTGCGGCTCTTGGTCGGGCTTATCGTCTTCCTGCCCGAAGGCATCCAGAAGCTCGCTTATCCCGAGGTACTCGGTGCTGGACGCTTTGCGAAAATCGGCATTCCCTTTCCCGATATCATGGGGCCGTTCGTCGGGGTGGTCGAGGTGATCTGCGGTACGCTCATCATCATCGGACTGCTGACGCGGCTTGCCGCAGTGCCGCTCATCATCATCATGATCGTGGCCCTTGTCTCCACCAAGCTGCCGATCCTGCTCGGTCATGACGTCGGGATGTTTCATCTGGGCGCAGACATGAAACGGACGGGATTCTGGAGCGCGATGCACGAGTCGCGCGCCGACCTCACGATGCTCTTGGGTAGCATCTATCTTCTCGTCGTCGGCGCCGGAAAGTGGTCGCTGGACTCACGGCTGGCGCAATAGCCCCCGCGCCATCCGCAAAGCTTGAGTGCCAAAACGGATTGAACCATCCATCCGCCCCCACTATCGTGCGCGCGATGAACGTACAGAATTGCACACGGCGCCTGCTGCTGGCGTCCCTCGCCGCCGTTTTCTCCGCCGTATTGTCTCCGGCGCCGGCGGAGGAAAAATATCCCAGCCGGCCGGTGCGCATCATCGTGCCCTTTGCCGCGGGCGGCGTTGCCGATTCCACCTCGCGCATCGTGGCGGAAAAGCTCTCGGAAAAACTCGGGCAACGCTTCTACATCGAGAACCAGCCAGGCGCCGGCGGAATCGTCGCCGCCCGCAACGCGATGTCGGCCCCACCGGACGGATATACGCTGATCATGCTGACCAACGGCACGGCGGTCAGCGTCTCGCTGTTCGAGAAACTGCCGTTCGATCCGGTGAAGGATTTCGTGGCCGTCTCGAGCCTTGGTTTCTTCGACTTCGCCTTCGTCACCAGCGCGTCTTCCGGCTTCAAGACGCTCGGAGATTTCATCGCTGCCGCCAAGGCCAAGCCCGGCGCGCTCAATGTCGGCACCATCAATGTCGGCTCGACGCAAAATCTCTCCGCCGAACTGTTCAAGACCGCGGCGGGAATCGACTTCACGCTGGTACCGTTTCGCGGCAATCACGAAGCCGAAGTCGCGCTGTTGCAAGGCAACGTTTCGCTGGTGATCGACAGCTATTCGGTGCTCCAGGGCAATATCGCCGACGGCAAGCTCAAGGCGCTGGCGTCCTCCGGCGCGACGCGCGCGGAAAGCACCCCCGATCTTCCAACCGTGCAGGAAAGCGGCGTCGGCAACTACGACGTCGTGTCGTGGAATGCGCTGTTTGCGCGTGCAGGCACGCCGGCGGAGGTGATTAACACGCTCAACGCCGCGCTGCAGGCGATTCTCGGCGAGGCGGAAACCAGGAAGAAGATGCTGCTGCTCGGCATCGAGGCCAAGGCCGGTCCGCCGGACGCGATCGAGGCGCGGCTGAAGTCCGATATCGACAAATGGCGGGCCGTGATCGAGAACGCCCATATTCCCAAACAATGACCTCCGCAGAAGAGAAACGCGCATGACCTCCCTATCGAGCAGTCCCAAGCAATGGAACGTCGGCCTGATCGGCTATGGCGAGGCCGGGCGCATCCTCGCCGAGGATCTGCGCCAGCAGGACGTCAAGGTTTGTGCCTACGACATCAAGCTGCGAAGCGATCAGAGCGGCCGCCCGCTTCGTGATCACGCCAGACAGCATGGCGTTGATCTCACCGCCTCACACGCGGAGCTGGCCGCGCAATCCGATCTGCTGGTCTCGGCGGTGACGGCGAGCCAGGCCGTGAGTGTTGCCAAGCAATGTGCGGAGGCCGTCAAGCAAGGCGCGTGGTTTCTCGACTTCAATTCCGCCTCGCCCGGCGCCAAGCAGCGCGCGGCCGGGCTGGTCGATGCCGCCGGCGGACGTTATGTCGAGGGCGCGGTCATGACGTCGGTGCCGCCGTATCGGATCAGGGTGCCGCTGTTGCTCGGCGGCGGCGATGCGGCCGCGCTCGCGCCGCTGCTGGTGGAGTTGGGCTTCGCCGCCAAGGTCGCCAGCGACAAGTTGGGGGTGGCCTCGGCGGTGAAGATGTGTCGCAGCGTGATGATCAAGGGGCTTGAGGCGATGGTGATCGAGAGCTTCACCACCGCGCGGGCCTATGGCGTCGAAGATTCGGTGCTCGCCTCGCTGAAGGAAACCTTTCCCGGCATCGACTGGGAGAAGCAGGGCGCATACTTCTTCCAGCGCGTGATCGAGCATGGCCGCCGCCGCAGCGAAGAAGTGCGCGAGGTGGCCGAGACCGTGCGCGAAATCGGTCTCGAGCCGTGGTCGTCGCAGGGCACGGCCGAGCGCCAGGCCTGGGTGGCCGATCTCGCCGACGAAGGTATTTTCGGCGAACGCGGCACCAAGGAATTCGCGCGCAGCGCCGACTGGCGCACCGAGGCGGACCGGATTTTGGGTGCGCTCAAATCGAAGAAGAAAAGCTGAATCGATGACTGCGATCGACGAGGTCTTGCTTGTCCCTCCCCCGCGCAGTGGGAATGGAAGGCCGGAGCGAAGCGGAGGCCTGGTGGCCCTGCTTGTAAAACTACCCCTACCCCGCTCATCGTTCGCGTCCGCTCACGATGATCCACCCTCCCCACAAGGGGGAGGAAAAAGCGAGAGCGTCCTCTGGTAGAGAGCTATCTTATGAAATTCGAAAAGACACCCGGCTGGCTCGACTGGTACGCCGGCCCCTCGAAGCCGCGGTTCAAATTGCCGGCCGGCGCGGTCGATGCGCATTGCCACGTGTTCGGCCCCGGCGACGTCTTCCCGTTTTCGCCGGAGCGCAAATACACCCCGTGCGATGCTTCCAAGGAGCAACTGTTCGGCTTGCGCGATCATCTCGGCTTTTCGCGCAACGTGATCGTGCAGGCGACCTGCCATGGCGCCGACAACTCGGCCGTCGTCGATGCGCTGAAAGCCGCGAACGGAAGAGCGCGCGGCATCGCCACCGTGAAGCGCAGCGTCAGCGATGCGGAATTGCAGGCCCTGCACGCGGCCGGAATTCGCGGTGTGCGCTTCAATTTCGTCAAGCGGCTGGTGGATTTCACGCCCAAGGACGAGTTGATGGAGATCGCCGGGCGCATCTCAAGGCTCGGCTGGCATGTCGTGATCTATTTCGAGGCGGTGGACTTGCCGGAGCTGATCGATTTCTTCACGAGCCTGCCGACGACCGTCGTGGTCGATCACATGGGCCGGCCGGATGTGACCAAGCCGGTCGACGGGCCGGAATTCGCCCTGTTCAGGGAATTCATGAAAGCCCACAAGAACGTGTGGTCGAAGGTCAGTTGCCCGGAACGGTTGTCCGTTTCGGGGCCCCCCGCGCTAAACGGCGAACAAAATGCCTACCGGGACGTCGTCCCGTTTGCGAAGACGCTGGTCGAAAGCTTTCCCGACCGCGTCCTATGGGGCACGGACTGGCCCCATCCCAACCTGAAGGGCCACATGCCGGACGACGGCCTTTTGGTCGACTTCATCCCCCACATCGCGACCACGCCCGAGCTCCAACACAAACTGCTCGTGGCTAATCCGATGCGGCTTTATTGGCCGGAAGAGGCGGAATGAGCGGCTTTCACGGGCTTTTCAGTGCACCGTTTCGTAACGGTATTCCTCGCCCTCGTCCCCCAGCGACATGATGGTATAAAGCCGCTGCAGCTCTTCCTCGAGGTGCTCGTTGACGAGCATCAGCGCTTCAAGCGCCCCCCGCATGTTGCCATCACACGATGCTATGATTTTTTCGATAGCAACTTCAGTCCGCTTGTACGCCATTGGTAATCCCCTACTAGACACCCGCATGCCATATCCGGGTGTGAATGGGGCGAAATTCGGCGCACGTAGCGAAGATTTGGTGGCGCGGGAGAGTTTTCCCCTATCGCGTCATTTGGGGCGGATTTAGGCCGCGATCGCGACACTGCGCGGGCTAACCACGTATTCCTTCAAGACGTTGTCCTTGGCGTCGACCTCAACCAGCGCGACGTCATAGGTCCAGAGGTCGGCGAGATGCTGCAACACGCGTCTTGCATCCGTCTCGTTGAGCTGCGCGCCCTTCACTACCACGTGGCGAAGCATCAAACGCCGGTCGCCGGCGAGATCGACATCCACCACCTCGATATTGGGATCGATGAAGCCGACGTCGTATTGCCGGGCCAGTTCGCGGCGAATGCGGCGATAGCCGCGCGCATCGTGAATGGCATCGACCTGGATGCCTTCGGTGAATTCGGGATCATCATGCAGATGAAACATCCGCCAGTTTCGGATCAGCTTCGGAGACAAGAACTGGCTGATGAAGCTTTCGTCGCGATAGTTGGCCCAGACCTCGCGCAGCGTCCCCATCACATCGCCGGTGCCCGCGATATCGGGAAACCACTCGCGGTCCTCGTCGTCCGGATTGGTGACGATGCGCTCGATATCCTGCATCATCGCAAAGCCGAGCGCATACGGATTGAAGTCCGAGAAGCGCTGATCGTCGAATTCCGGCTGAAACACCACATTGGTGTGCGACTGCAGAAATTCGAGGAAGTTGCCGTCGGTGAGCCTGCCCTGCTGGTGCAGGCGGTTCATGATGCGATAGTGCACGTAAGTCGCCGTGCCCTCGTTCATCACCTTGGTCTGGCTCTGCGGATAGAAGTATTGTGCGATGTGGCGCACGATGCGCAACAGCTCGCGCTGCCAGGGATGCAGGCGCGGGGCGGTCTTTTCCAGGAAGTAGAGGATATTTTCCTGCGGCAGGCCGAGCATCGCGCGCCGCCGCTCCGAATTGAGGATCTCGGTGCTCTTGGCCGGTCCCGTCGGCACGGTGCGCCAGAGATCGTTGAACACGCTCTGTTCGTGCTCGCGGCGGTCCTTGGCGCGTTTTTCTTCCTGGCGAAGATCGAGGCCTTTCTTGCCGGGATAGCGATCGATGCCATGCGACATCAGCGCATGCGCGGCATCGAGCGTCATTTCGACCGCGCGCGCGCCGTAGCGATCTTCGCAGCTTGCGATATAGCCCTTGGCGAAATCGAGATAATCGAGAATGCCGTCGGCATCGGTCCACTGCTTGAACAGATAATTGTTCTTGAAGAAGTGGTTGTGACCAAAGGCGGCGTGCGCGATCACCAGCGTCTGCATCGTCGCGGTGTTCTCTTCCATCAGGTAGGAGATGCACGGCGAGGAATTGATCACGATCTCATAGGCGAGGCCCATCAGCCCCTTGCGATAGAAGGTCTCGTGATGGGCGAAACGCTTGCCGAACGACCAGTGCTTGTAGAACAGCGGCATGCCCGAGGACGAATAGGCATCCAGCATCTGCTCGGCGGTAATGATCTCGATCTGGTTCGGATAGGTGTCGAGACCCAGTTCGCTATGCGCGATCTTCTCGCAGGCATCGTGAATGCGCTGCAACTGCTGGAAATCCCAATCGGCGCCCTCGAACAGCAGGTCGTAGGTCTCACTCATGAGGCGGCCTTCTCCTGGGCATGGCGACGCTGGAACAAATCGTGGAACACGGGGAAGATTTCGCCGCGGTTACTGACCTTGCGCATCGAGAGCGGCGCGCCTTCGCTGCGCAGACGTTGATAGAGCGTCCAGAGCGAGGAATCCGGCATCTCGAACGTCGAACCCGAAGCTTCGCCGACTTCGAGATAGGCAAAGAACTGGCTGACCGGGAGAATGTTCTCGGTCAACAACCGCCCGGTCAGCGCGCTGTCGGCGAGCGAGTTGTCGCCGTCGGAGGCTTGCGCGGCGTAGATGTTCCAGTCGGAGGGACGGAAGCGCGAGCGGACGATGTCGCTCATCGCCTGCAAGGCGCTCGACACCATCGTGCCGCCGGAGGCGGGCCCGTAGAAGAACGTTTGCTCGTCCACTTCCTCGGCGCGATCGGTATGGCGGATGAAGACGATCTCGACATGCCGGTAGCGGCGGGTGAGAAATACATAGAGCAGCATGTAGAACCGTTTGGCGAGATCCTTCATGTGCTCGGTCATCGATCCCGACACGTCCATCAGGCAGAACATCACCGCCTGCGCCACCGGCTTTGGCACCGTCTCGAACCGGCGATAACGGATGTCGATCGGATCGATGAAGGGAATGCGCTTGGCCTTGGCCCGGAGCGCATCGAGTTCGGCGAGCAATTCGGCGCGCCGCTTCTCGTCGGTGCACGCCTCACACTCCGCCTCGAGCTCGGCGATCTTGTCCGGACTTGGCCGGCGAAGCGCGATGCGGCGCGCCAGCGCGAGCTGTACCGTTCGGCTCACCGAGATATTCGCCGGCGAGCCCGAGGTCGAATAGCCGGCCCGCTGCAGCCCCTCGCTCTCGACTTCGGCGAGCTTGCGCTTGGCAAGATCGGGCAGTTCGAGATCGTCGAGGAACAGGTTGACGAATTCGTCGCGCGACAGCACGAAGCGAAAATCGTCTTCGCTGTCGCCCTCGCCCGGCTGCGAACCGCGGCCACCGCCGCCCTTCGGGCGCTCGATGATATCGCCTTCGACGAACTTCTTGTTGCCCGGCAGCACACGGTCGCGCGTGCCGCCTTCGGTACGGAAACGAGGCTCATGCATCCCGTCGAGCGGGATCGAGACCTCGCCGCCTTCTAGGACATCCTTGATGTCCCGGCCCTCGGAGGTTTTCTTGACGGCGCCCTGAACCAGCGCCTTGGCGCGGCGCAGGAACCGCTGGCGGTTTTCCAGGCTCTTGGAGCCTGGATTGAGCCGCCGATCGACAATAAACATCGCCATGCTGCTAGCGTCCTCAGCCGGCTTGTTTCACCCGCATGTACCACTCGACCAGTCTTCGCACCTGGCGCTCGGTGTAACCGCGACCGACCATCCGGGCGACGAAATCGCCGTGCTTCTTTTCGGTCTCGCCGTCCTTCTTCGACCCGAACGAGATCACGGGCAGCAGATCCTCGACCTGCGAGAATATACGCTTTTCGATGACTTCGCGGATTTTTTCGTAGGACGTCCAGGCCGGATTCTTGCCGTTATTCTGGGCCCGCGAGCGCAATGAGAACTTGACGACCTCGTTGCGGAAATCCTTCGGATTGGCGATACCCGCCGGCTTTTCGATCTTGGTCAGTTCCTGGTTGAGCAGCTCGCGATTGAGCATCTGCCCGGTGTCGGGATCCTTGAAATCCTGATCCTCGATCCAGGCGTCGGCATAATCGACGTAACGGTCGAACAGGTTCTGGCCGTAATCCGAATA
>NZ_DASSRP010000405.1:0-7271 GCF_035701725.1 Bradyrhizobium sp. | reverse complement strand
TTACGACGATTGCGTTTGGGGCTGTCGTATTTCGAAGCGCCGGCCTCGCTGAGGGCGATCGCGATCGCCTGACGGCGATTTTTCACCTTGCCGGCCTTTCCGCCGCGTCCGCTTTTCAATTCGCCGTGCTTGAACTCATGCATCACACGGCCGGTGATGCGCTTCTGTCGAGATGATTCCGCCATGACGGCTCTCCTGTTTATGGCTCCAACGAGGGACCGCAACTGGAGTTCCCCACAAATGGAAGAAGCCGCCTCGCGGCGGCCTCCTGGTTTCGAGGCCGGCGAGACGGCCTACTGTGCTCTCGCCTTCGGTCGCGCTTCAGGCTCTGCCGGAGAAGACGTCCTTTCGAACCAGCGCGTGGACGCCCCAATTGCCGTCGACGACTTGCGTCACGCCGAAGTCGACGCCGATCGACATCAACGAAATCGCCTCGTCCTCGGTCAAACCCTTCGTGGTCATCAGGAAGTGGCGCATCTTGCGGAACGCATCGCGCATCGCAAGGTCGACCGACGATTTACTGTAGATCGCCGATTGCGCATCCGGTCCCAGTTCCTTGAGGTAGTTGGCGAACGAGAAGCCGTGCACCAGCCACTCGGTCTGGGTTTCCAGCAGCGGATAGTTCAGCTGCTCCAGCGGCGTCCCGCCAAGGTCGGCCTTCTTGTGCACGATGAGCTGGAACGTGCCGGTCATCGAACATTCGATCGCGGTGCCGCACAATTCGCTGTCGCCTTGCGAGGCGTGCGGATCGCCGGCCGACAGCAATCCGCCTTCGACCGATACCGGATAGTACATGGTCGCGCCCTTGCCGATCCGCCAGTTGTCGATGTTGCCGCCGGTATAGCTCGGCGGAATCGTGTCGACGAAATCGGCTTCCGACGGCGCGAGGCCGAGGGTGCCGAAGTGCGGGCGGATCGGCAACCGCACGCCTTTGAGGACATCGAAATTCCGCTTGGTCTTGGCGTGATCGACGGGAACGCCGGGATAGTCGATCGTGGCATGGGTGACGCCGAAAGGATCGGTCTGCGGCACCCACTGGAAATTATAGACCGCTTCCGCCCAGCTTTTGCCGGCCGCGGTTTCGAGCTGGTAGATCGTCACGACCTCCCGCTTCACGCCGCCGAGCAGATCGTTGTACTGGAAGCCCCAGTTGGCCGCGGCGTTCGAGCCGAAGGATTTTCCCTTGAACTGCGGATTGGCGCAGGCGCGCGGCACGCAGTCGAGAATTCGCACCTCAAGAATGTCACCGGGCTCGGCGCCGCGCACGAACACCGGCCCCGTCATGATGTGGACGCCTTGCCCCTCGCCGGAGCCCTTCTTGTAGAGCTTCGGATCCGTCGGGCCCGCGCCGCGGCGATCGACGCCCTTTTTGTCTTTGGTCCAGAGGTAGACGCTCTCGGCGCCCGGATCGCCGTTGACCATGCGCTCGACATCGTCGCCGGCATGATGGGTCAGCGTTTCGATCGTCACGATATCACCGCTGTTCACTTCGACCCGCGGCTTCAACGTCTTGGAAAAATAGCCCCAGTGAACCGTGTCGGAATTGGCGGGCAAGTGGTGATAGGCGCGCTCGGTGGGCTGCCGCGCGGCCGAAGCTTGCGCAAGCGCCGGCGTCACCACGGACAGGCCGCCGACCGCGCCGAGCGCCGCGGCACCGCCGCCGGCGAAAACGCCCGAGCGCAACAGGCTACGGCGTTCAACGTCGAGCCCTTCCTTGAACTTCTCATAATGCAGCTTGAAATGCGGGCAATTGAGATCGTCACCTCTACACATTGCTAAATCCCTCCCTGTCGGCCCTACGGCGGCGAGCGATCTTCGGCGGAGGTTTTGGATTGAACAAGGCCGAGTTTTGAGCGCGCCTGCCTTGTTTGTATGCCCACGGCAAACAAGACAAAAAATTTCTGGTGCGGTCACAAGAGCTTATGTTGGACTGCGGCCGCCACATGGGTGCCAATCGATTTGGCAGCGCCAGATCGACCCAAAATACGATGAATGCGCGGCGAACAGCCCGCCGCCGGCTTTGGGGCGGTCCGGCGATCGCCCGCCTCAAGGCGTCACAACTCAATGGGTTGGCGCCCGAATTAACGCTTTGATAACCGTCATTACTAACGTCGGCTCCACGCTCGCATTGTACCGTGCTGCGGCGGGGAGCGAAGAACACGATGCTGACGCGCAGAAAAAAATCTGTCGGCGAAAAAGACGGGATCGACGACATCGGCCTGACCGACGGCGACCAGCCGCGCCGGCGCAATCCGATTATCTGGCTCGTCATTTGCGGCATTATGCTGGTTGCTGCCATCGCGGTCGGCACCGCGATGATGATTGGCAACTCCCGCGACCATGCGATCGAAAGCAGCAAGCGCGAGCTGGAAAACGCCGTCGTACTGCTTGCCCGTCACTTCGATCAGCAACTGGACGATGCCGAAGTGCCGATCGCCGACATCATCGAGCAGATCCACCAGGATGGCATCGAAACCGCGGACGATTTCAAGCGCCGGATGTCCACCGGCGAAGTCCACTTGAAGCTGGTAGACAAGGTCAGCCGCGCGTCCAGGAAGGTCGCCGGCATGAACATCTATGATGCCGACGGTGTTCTGATCAATTCGTCGGAAACGGCGAGCGTCCCCAGCGTCAGGATCGACGACCGCGCCTATTTCAAGGCGCTCAAGGCCAGCGAGGATGCCACCCAGCCCCAGGTTGAACTGGTGCTGAGCCGCTTCACCGGCGTCTGGAAAACCCTGCTCACACGCAAGGTCGTCGGCAAGGACGGCCAGTTCCTCGGCGTCGTGTCGCGCGCGATCGCGCCGGACAAATTCGAGGAATTCTTTTCGGCGGTCGCGCTCGGAAAAGACGCCACGATCTCCATGCATCATCACGATGGCAAGCTGCTGGCACGCTATCCCCACGTTGAAGCGGTCATCGGCAAGGACTTCAGGGCCGCCTCGACGCCTGAGGCGGCCGCGTTCCTCAAACTTGATCATGGCACCCGACGGCTGATCAGCCCGGTCGACGGTGCGGACCGGCTGGTCTCGATTCAAAGCCTCTCCCGTTTTCCGCTCTCGGTCGTCGCTACGACCACGGTGGCGTCATCTCTCGCGGACTGGCGGGCACAGACCAAATTCCTGGTGGTCGCCGCGGTGCTTTCGGCCATTATCGTCGCAATCACGATTGCATTGATCGTTCGGAGTTTGAATTCGCAGCACCACGCGTCTCAGCAGCAGGTCAGACTGGAAAAACAGCGCCTCGACACCGCGGTCGAAAACATGACGCAGGGTCTGACGCTGTTCGATCGATCCAGACGGCTCGTCGTCTGCAATCAGCGCTACCTAGAAATGTACGGATTGTCGCCCGAGATCGTCAAACCCGGCTGCCATCTGCGCGACCTGATCGCCCATCGCAATGACATCGGATCGATCCGGGTCAAGGTCGACGAATACTGCGAACGTATCGTCGATCACGTTGCACGCGGCGAGAGCGTCACGCTTCGAACCGCAGAAGGACGCACGATTCAGATCGCGCACCGTCCGCTGTCCGACGGCGGCTGGGTCGCCACGCACGAAGATATCACCGAACGTACGCGCCAGGAAAACGCCATCCGGCAACAGGCGAGCGAGCTGTCGCGCATCAACATGCAGTTCGACGCGGCCTTGAGCAACATGGCTCAGGGTCTTTGCATGTTCGACGGCGAAAAACGGCTGGTGGTCTGGAACGAACGTTATGCGTCGCTGTATCAGCTTCCGAGCGAGCTCCTCAAGGTCGGCACGCCTCACCACGCCATCATCGCAGACCGGATCTCGCGCGGGATTCTCAAGGGAGATACCAGCGCCTCGGCGACCCGGAAAAAACTCGCATCGCTCGACCAGCTTCCGAAGGATGCCGCATCATGCCGGGTGGATGAATTCGCCGACGGCCGCTTCATCCTGGTGACGCGGCAACCGATGGAAGACGGCGGCTGGCTGGCGACCCACGAAGACATTACCGAGCGGCGGCGCGCGGAGGCGGAGATCGTGCATCTGGCGCGCCACGACGCGCTGACCGGCCTTGCCAACCGGGCCGAATTCAACGCCAAGCTCGCTGAAGCGTGCAAGCGCTTGAAGCGGCGCGGAGGCGCGATCACCGTCATGATGATCGACCTCGACAAGTTCAAGTCGGTCAATGACACGCTTGGGCATCCGGCCGGCGACCAGCTCCTGATCGAGGTCGGACGGCGCCTGCAGGCCACAGTCCGGGAAACCGACGTCGTGGCGCGGCTGGGTGGTGACGAATTCGCCATCATCCAGGAAGGCGGCGCCAATCAGCACGAGGATGCGATCGCGCTTGCGCTGCGCATGATCAACGCCGTCTCCCAGCCATACGATCTGAACGGCAACCGGGCTACCCTCGGCACCAGTGTCGGTATCGTGCTGGCGCCGGAGCATGAGACCGATCCCGAGGGGTTGCTGAAACGGGCCGACCTTGCGCTCTATGACGCCAAATCCAACGGCCGGAACGACTACCGGTTTTTCCGCAACGAGCTACTTGAAGTGGCCGATACGCAGCGCACCGCGGAGAACGAGCTGCGCAACGCCATCGAGCGGGAAGAGTTCGAGCTGTTCTATCAGCCTGTCGTCGATGCGAAGACGCGCGCGCTGTGCGGCGTCGAGGCCCTGGTGCGATGGCGGCATCCGGTCAAGGGCTTCATTTCACCCGACAAGTTCGTTCCGCTTGCGGAGACCACCGGCCTCATCGGTCCGCTCGGCGAATGGATCTTGCGGCGCGCCTGCGCCGACGCGGCCTCATGGCCCGAGCACGTCAAGCTCGCGGTCAACATCTCGGCTATACAGTTCCAGAAGGGGAACCTGTTCGAGGTGATTTTGCGCACGCTGCTGGAGACCGGCATTGCGCCGGAACGGCTGGAGCTCGAGATCACCGAGACGTCACTGCTGGAAAACCAGGAGGCGCATCTAACCACGATACGCCAGGTCAAGAACCTCGGAATATCGGTGGCGCTCGACGATTTCGGCACTGGCTACTCTTCGGTGAACTACCTGACGAACTTTCCCTTTGACAAGATCAAGATCGACAAGTCGTTCACCCAAGGCGTGCTCGACCGCCGCGATTGCAAGGCGGTCGTGGCCTCGACGCTCGCGCTGGCGCAAGGCCTCGGCACCGTGACGACGGCCGAAGGCGTCGAGACCGAAGAGCAGCTCGAATATATGCGCGCGGCCGGCGTCGACCTGGTGCAGGGCTATCTGTTTGGCCGCCCGGTGCCGATCGCCCAGCTCGACCTCAACCCTTCCCCCGTGCTCAAGGACATGGTGGCGTAACGCCGCTTGGCGCTTGGCGATCGCCGGCGAAGCCGCCTGGCACCTGATTTGCCCGTCGGGCAAATCAGTGACTTGCGTATGGTGCGTGTCCAGTCTCGCGCGCAAAAATATTTCGCTTAAAGCGACGGGCAAATCACGCCTACAGCTTCGCCCGTCTCGCCCGAAAGAGGGGCGTTGGCCATCGTCACGAACGTTGGGCGAGATGCGGTGGACGTTTTCGCCGCCGAAAGACGAGCGGCGTGAAAACGGACGGCGAAGTCGTGTGGTCTTGGCGCCTCGACGCTGGCGCTAACGTCGCGATGATGCTTTCGCATCACGCGGCGGATGGTGACAAGAAAGCCCGATCACCAGAGAGAGCACGAAGCAAGCCGTAAAACCATCGCGCAGGGAAGGCCGGGCCGATCCGGCGGACCTGTGGTGAACTTATCTGCGTGCTTTCCATTTTGCACGCGGAGCTGCGGGTTGCGCTGGCGGCCCGGCTTTCCCTGCACCCTCCCAACCGAGGGTGAACGACAGCATCGATCCGGCCGTTTTGCGGCGCGGGAATGCGCAATCGCGTCCGAAGCATCGCCGGAACACCGTCATCATGCCCGCGATTGTCGCGGGCATCCCGTCTTAGCTCTCTATCGGGGAAACAAAGACGTGGATGGCCGGGTCCCGGCCATGACGAAAATGAGACGCATTCGGGATCGCTTCGTCGCCTCTCGCGCCGCGCAATGACATCCGTTACGCCCTTCACCGCTCCCGCGCGCGGACGTATAATGAGGGAAACAAAAGGATACCCATGATCCACGTCTGTTCGCTCGCCGCCCTTCCCGCAACCGTCAAGGACACCCGCGCCAGCCATGTGCTCACCGTGATGGCCAATGTCGATCAGGTGCAGCGGCCTGTCTCGGTGCTTCCCGCCAATCATCTCAAGGTCCAGATGGACGACATTACCGAAGCCGCCGACGGCTTCATCGTGCCGTCCGAGATCCACATCGAGCAGGTCCTGACCTTCGTGCGCGGCTGGGATCGCAACGCGCCTTTGGTGGTCCATTGCTATGCCGGCATCAGCCGTTCGACCGCGAGCGCCTTTGCCGCGGCCTGCGCGCTCAACCCGCACCGCGACGAGATCGCGATTGCGCGCCAGATTCGCGCGGCCTCCCCGATCGCAGCTCCGAACCGGCTGATCGTCAGCCTGGCCGACAAGGCGCTTGGGCGCGAGGGGCGCATGCTGCGCGCGCTCGACGAAATGGGCCCGGGCAACCTGACGACCGTCGGGCAGCCGTTTCGCATCGACCTCGAATGAATTCACAATGCTACTGGCTGATTTGAACTTTTGCCCGTCAGAACGACACTCAGGTAGAGAATGCGGCGGGCAACCCTGCCGGCTCGTGGAGTGGATTTGACACTCGCTACCCGTCTAGCCACAAGCTCGGAAAGCGAATGTCAAATCCTAAACTCCACTAGAAACGTATATTTTACAGTGGTCCCTTGATTCTAACCTTCGCAAAAGTGCCCGCTGAGAAGCGAAGCGAATGTTAGAATCGGACCACTGAACCGAAGAGCGGGAGAGACGCGTGTCACTGGCCGATGCAACGCAGCGCTCCGAGGCTTCGGCCGGCTCATTGGCCCAGACCTCTTTCGACGCAGAGAATGCGTCCAGCGATCTGCTCGGCCGGCTCGAGCAGGTACCGGCCTCGCGCTGGTTTGTCATTGCCCGCGTAGTGATGGGAAGCGCGACCTTCTTCGACGCCTTCAATGCGCTGTCGATCGCGTTCGTTCTGCCGATCCTGGTGCCGCTTTGGCATATCACGCCGCCGGAAATCGGCATTCTGATCGGCGCGAGCTATGTCGGCCAGATCGTCGGCGCCTTCGCGTTCAGCTGGGGAGCCGAACGCTATGGCCGGATTCCCTGTGCTGCGGCCGCCACCGCCATTTACGCGGTCTTGAGTCTGGCCAGTGCCGCCGCCTGGAGCTTCA
>NZ_DASSRP010000404.1:0-15147 GCF_035701725.1 Bradyrhizobium sp. | reverse complement strand
CGCACCAGCGTCCGGCTCATACCGAAACGAAGACCGAGTTCGTCCTCCGGCAGCTTGGTACCGGGAGGCAGCGCCTGCTCGATGATCGCCTGCCGCAGGGCCTGGCAAGCCAGATCGACGCGGGTGGATTTCTTGCTCATCAATGGTCCGCCCAGTATTCCGCGAAGGGGTGCTGTCGAGGTGGTTCCAGTCGGCGTTGACCGGCCGAAATCTCGTGTACGGTATCATCGCAAACTGTACACAGAATGCGGAAAAATTAGCCGTGGCGCGCGAATAAGCGGCAATCCAACGCCCAAAGTTTGCGCTCGATCAGCCCCTGAATCCGCAGATAATGCGCCAAACTGGATGGCAGGAGTCGCGGCGTTTGCGCCAAATCTGTATACAAGATTTGCTTCGGTGCCGCTTGGGGAGGCGGTTAAATGGTGGAAAACCTGATCAAATTGCAGCTTAACCAGCAGCAGCTTGAATTGATCGACCGCACCGTTGCGCAAGGCGTCGCACCGGACCGCGCCGCCTTGGTGCGTCTTGCCGTCCGCGAGTACGCCGCTGCGCGAAAGGCCGAGACAGCGGCGAAGCCGAGCGATCTGGAGCCATTGCGATGAGTGCGGCGATGAGCGAGCGGAAAATACTGTTCGAACATGTTTTGGAGCCCGGCACCGGCAAAGCAATCGAGCTTCTGAAGGGGCAGATCCTGCGCATCGAGCAGGTCGAAGGCGGACAGTGCGCAGACTTCAACTGTTTCAACCTGCATGACTACAAGGAGTTCATGCATTGCGGGCGTACCCGCACGGTGCACGGCTTTCATCCGAGCCAAGGCACCTTCATGTGGTCGGCACCGCCGCGCGAGCGGGCCATGCTTTACATTCTTGAGGACACGGTCGGCCGCAATGACGTCCTGTTCCCCCGTTGCAGCGCCTACGTCTACGAGGCGGCCTATGGCTTCGCGGTTCACACCAACTGCCACGACATCCAGGCCGAGGCGCAGCGCGAATACGGTCTGACGCCGGACGACGTGCACGATTCCTTCAACCTGTTCATGTGCACCGGCGTCGACCAGGACGGCCACGCCTATATGACGCGCCAGACGACGAAGCCTGGCGATCATGTGGACCTGCTCGCGCTGATGGATGTGCTGGCGGTGCCGAACGTCTGCGGCGCAGACGTGATGCGCACCAGCAATTTTGCGCTGAAACCGCTCAAGCTCACAGTCTTCGAAGCGACGGAACAAGAGCTGGCGCGCGTACCGAAGACGCCGGTTCTGAAAAGCCAGCGCACGCCGAAGGATTTCCGCAATCCCGTCATCAAGGCCGATCGCGAGCTGCGGCGAGATCCCGCCTACCGGTCCGAATTCCCGAACACGCCGATCCGCATCAGCGAATTGGCGGTGACGTTGTCTGCGGACGAACTGGCCGATTTCAACGCAGTCAAGCGCACCGACATCTATGGCGAGGACGATGCGGCCGCGCTGCGGGACCTGTTGTTCTCGTGGTGGGAAGAGCGGTTCTTGAACGCGCATGCCGGCGCGCCGGCGATCGAGAGCAAATGATGGACGCCGCGACGCCCGAACCGCATGACGTAACCTTCGACTTCCGCGCGCTGTCGCCGCGCGAGAAGTACAAGCTGATGATTGGCACCGTGGTGCCGCGTCCGATCGCGCTGGTGACGACGGTCGATTTGCAGGGCCGCGTCAATGCCGCACCGTTCAGCTTCTTCAATTGCCTGTCGGCCGATCCGCCGATCCTGGCGCTCGGAGTCGAAAACCACCCCGACATGCGCTTCAAGGACACCGGTCTCAACATCCGCCTGACCGAGGTGTTCACGGTCAACATCGTCTCACATACGATTGCGGAAGCGATGCATGTGTGCGGCGTACCGTTTCCGCCCGAACGCGACGAATTGAAGGTGGCTGGCCTCACCGCGATGCCGGGCAAGACGGTGGCGTCCCCGTGGATCAAGGAAGCCCCGGCAGCATTCGAATGTCGCCGTCACGTAACGCTTGAACTCGGCAAGTCACGCCAGATCATCATGGGTGAGATCTTGTTCGCGCATTATCATTCCGACGTGGTCGATGCCGATCGGCTGCATATCGACCCCGCCAAGCTGGACGCGATCGCAAGACTGGGCGGCAACACGTGTTCGACCATCCGCGACCGTTTCGAGATGCTGACCCCGAGTCTGGATGACCTGTCGCCTGCCGACGCCAATCACCCTGTGTGATGGCCCGTAAGTCCGTTCACCGGTGGCCGGCGACCACCCGCAAATCTATGATATGGATCGCCATCCCTTCATGAGGCGGTGATCTGTGCAGAATCCCGAGCGTATCTCAACTCGCCCGCGACATAGGTCGCTTGCACCGCGCGATCATCGCCAAGCGTCATCTGAATGAACAGCGCTTCTTCAAAGCTCTCGGCGAACTGCATCCGGTACTCGATGAGCGGCGTCGATTTCATGTCGAGCACGACAATGTCCGCCTCCATACCCGCAGCAATACTGCCGATCCGGTCTTCCAGATACATGGCGTGCGCCGTCCCTCGCGTCGCCAAATAATAGGCGTGGCGGGCCGATAGGCGATAACTATTGGACTGCGCGGCGCTGTAGGCCGAATTCAGGGTGGCAAGGATTGAAAATGAGGTGCCTCCGCCAACATCGGTGCCGATGCCGGTGCGCACCGGACGATCGTGACGCACAGCGCGCCCGATATTGAAGCAGCCGCTGCCGAGAAAGAAATTGGAGGTCGGACAATGGGCAATCGCCGAGCCGGTCCGATGCATGACCTGCATTTCCTCGTCGCTCAGGTAGATGCCATGGCCGAAAATGGCGCGTGGTCGGCACAATGAGTAGTGATCGTAGACATCGAGATAGCCGTTGCGCTCGGGAAAGAGCTCCTTGACCCAGGCAATCTCGTTCTTGTTCTCGGAAATGTGGGTCTGCAGATAGCATTCGGGATGCTCGCGACAGAGTGCGCCTGCGGCTTCCAATTGCTCGCGTGAGCTGGTCGGCGCAAATCGCGGCGTGACGGCGTACATAAGACGCCCGCGACCGTGCCACTTCGCGATCAACGCCTTGGAGTCGTCATAGCCGGTCTTCGGGGTGTCGAGCAGCGCGGCGGGCGCATTGCGGTCCATCAGCACCTTGCCGGCCGCGAGGCGCAGGCCAAGCGCTTCGGCCTCTTCAAAGAGGGCTTCCGCCGACTGCGGATGCACCGTGCAATAGACGCACGCGGTCGTGATGCCATTGCGCAGGTTTTCCCGCAGGAAAACGCGCGCCACCGATCGGGCGAACTCCTTGTCGGCGTATTTGAGCTCGGTCGGAAACGCATAATCCGTCAACCAATCCAACAGCTGCTCGCTATACGCGGCGATCATGGGTGTTTGAGGAAAATGGACATGGCTGTCGATGAAGCCGGCCGATATCAGCGAGTCCCGGCCGTAGTTCTTCACCTCGGTTCCGGCGGGCAAGCGCCGACCGACGATTTGTGCCGGGCCGAAATCGGTAATCCGGCCGTCTGCCATCGCAACGATGGCATCGGGTTCGTATACCGCGGTCTTTTCAACTCCATGGGTGAATGGATTACCCGTGAAAGTCAGAACGGGACCACGAATGGCGGTTGGCGGCGGTCTTGTGTCGCGATTTTTCAATTCGCCCCCTACCCGCGGCCCCGCTCGCGGCTTCAACGAGATGAAGCGCTTACCGCACCTCCGTCAGCGGACCGATCGGCCCGCGCACGGATATCGACAATGGCTGAAAGAATCCGCTCAGGAGTTGCAGGAGCATCGAGAGACGGCGCCAATTTATAGTCGGTGAGACTAGCGATCGCGTCGCGGATCGCGAGCCATACAGAAATAGCCAGCATCAACGGCGGCTCACCGACCGCCTTTGAACGGAAGATCGTCGCCTCGGCGTTCGGCGCATCGCTCAATATGCGGACATTGAAGCGCGGCGGCACGTCCCTGCTGCCGGGAATCTTATAGGTGGATGGGCCGTGGGTCTTGAGCCGCCCGGCACTGTCCCACCACAGTTCTTCAGTGGTAAGCCAGCCCATGCCCTGCACAAAAGCGCCTTCGATCTGACCGAGATCGAGCGCCGGGTTGAGCGACTTGCCGCAGTCTTGCAAGAGCTCGGCGCGCAGAACCCGCATCTCGCCTGTCAGCGTGTCAATCGCGACTTCGGTGGCGGCCACGCCGTAGACGAAGTAGTAGAACGGCCGTCCCGTGTTGGTTTGAAAGTCCCAATTGATCTTTGGCGTGCGATAATATCCCGTTGCCGACAAGGATACCCGCTGATCCCAGCACAGGAGCGCAAGTTCGCTGAACGACAGACTGCGGTTTCCCGCATAGATCCGGTTTGCAGCGAAAAGGATCTCGCTTTCGGGCACGTCGAAATGGTTCGCCGCGATCGCGGTCATCCGTCCCTTGATCTGCTCGGCGGCATTGAGAGCCGCCATGCCATTGAGATCGGAGCCGCATGATGCCGCCGTCGGCGAGGTATTGGGGACTTTGGCGGTCGTGGTCGCCGAAACGCGAATATTCTCGATATCGATCTGGAAGGCTTCGGCGACGACCTGCGCCACCTTGATGAACAGGCCCTGCCCCATTTCCGTGCCGCCGTGATTGAGCGTCACGCTTCCGTCGGTGTAGACACTGACCAGCGCGCCGGCCTGGTTGAGCGCCGGACGGTTGAACGAGATGCCGAACTTGATCGGCATTGTCGCGAGCCCCTTCTTGATGACGGGACTTACGCGGTTGAACGCCAAAACCTCCTCGCGCCAGCCGGCGAGGTCAACGGTACGTTCCAGTTCGTCCGTCATGCGCTCGAGGATGTTGTCTTCGACCTTCATGCCGTACGGCGTCACGTCATTGCGGCCAATGCCGTAGAAATTCCGCCGCCGCAGCTCCTCGAGGGGTATTCCGAGGCGCCTCGCCACGGTGTCGAGGATCGTCTCGATCGCAAACATTCCCTGCGGTCCACCGTAGCCACGAAACGCTGTGTTCGACACGGTATTGGTCTTGCACGGCAAGGCGACGAACCTGAGGCTTGGCAGCCAGTAGCCGTTGTCGGCGTGGCAAAGCGCGCGGGTGATCACCGCGGGGGTGTGATCGGCTACATTGCCGCCGTTGGCTGCGAGCATCAGATCGAGGGCCAGGATTCGGCCGTCACCGTCGAAGCCGATGTCATAGCGGAAGAGAAACGGATGGCGCTTGCCCGTGGCACGCATGTCATCGTCGCGCGGAAGTCTGAGCTTGACCGGCCTTCCGGCCTTGCGGGCGAGCACCGCGGCGATCCCAGCGATCATCGTCGCCTGGCTTTCCTTGCCACCGAAGCCCCCGCCCATCCGCCTGACTTCTACGGTCACCATGTTGAAGGGCAGCCCGAGCAGGTGCGCCACCCCATGCTGCACCTCGGTCGGATGCTGGGTCGATGAATAGACCACCATGTCAGGCCCTTCGCCGGGCACCGCCAGCGCAACCTGCCCCTCGAGATAGAAATGATCCTGGCCACCGCAGGCAAATTCCCCTGAGAGCCTGTGTGGAGCACCTTTTAGTTCTGCTTCCACATCGCCGCGCTGCATCGTCTGCGGCGGCGAAACATAGAGCTTGCGCTCGATCGCTTCGTTCAACGAAACAACAGCGGGCAGCACCTCGTAGTCGATTTTGACGAGCTTCGCTGCCGCCCGGGCATGATCCAGCGTGTCCGCGGCTACGGCGACGACCGGTTGGCCTTCATATTCGACGACGTCCTTGGGAAGCAGCGGCTCGTCGCTGCGGATCGGACCGATGTCGTTTTTCCCCGGAATGTCGGCCGCGACGATCGCAGCAACGACGCCGGGGCAAGCAAGCGCGCGCGACAGGTCGATCTGCCGAATGCGGGCATGCGCATGCGGGCTGAGCACCAACGCAGCGTGCAATGTCTCCGGCACAACCGGCACGTCATCGACGTAAAGCGCGCGGCCTGTCAGATGGCCGACGGCACTGTCGTGGCGAACCGGCGCATGTGCGCCACCCCGTATGGATCGCAGGATCGGTTCGTTCATAGCAGCTCCAGGCGCAGCGGTGCCTCGGTCGTCGTTTCCAGCTGAAGCCGACGGAATAAATTGGCCGCGGCGCGCAATCGGTAGGCGGCGCTGCCGCGATGATCGTCAATTGGCGAGAAATCGCGCGCAACCTCGGCGTCGATGCCGGCAAGCGTTTCAGCCGTCCACGGTCGTCCGGTCAAAGCCTTCTCGGCCGAAACCGCGCGGGCCGGTTGCGCAGCCATTCCGCCAAACACCGCGCGCAAATCGCGAACGACCGAATTTTGCACGTCAATCCGGAACGCGCCAATCGTCGTCGAGATATCCTGATCGAAACGCTTTGATATCTTGTAGGCGAAGAAGCGCTGGTTCGCCCGAAGGCGCGGCACGTGGATGGTCTCGATGAATTCGCCCGGCTGCAGCACGGTCTTGCGATAGCCCGTGATGAAACTTTCGACCGATACGCGGCGCGTGCCGGCCGCCGATCGCAACGTCAGCATTGCCTCGAGTGCGATCAGGCATGGCGGCGTATCGCCAATCGGCGAGGCATTCGCAAGGTTGCCGGCGATGGTACCGAGATTGCGGATCTGCCGCGACCCGATGCGGCGCACCAGGTCTGCGAACTCTGGAACGTGCTCATCAAGGTATGGCAGCGCCTCGGAATAGGTCACTGCTGCACCGATCTGGATGGTCTCCGCTCCAACCTCAATCCGCTTCAGTTCCGGTACGCGGGAAGTGGAGATGAGAGCTCTTGGCTGCTTGTGGTCCTTGCTGAAGAGCAGACCGAGATCGGTACCGCCGCCGAGGAATTGTGCATCAGGGTAGTCTCTCGCGACCTCAACGAGCTCGGCGAGCGAACGCGGTGTCAAAAAGATCAGGTTGTCATCCCTGTAATCCGCACAGGACGGCAGCGCCTCCAGCGCGGAGGGCTGCTCCAACAACGGCCGCCGATCGGCGTCGGCGGTGTCGGCCTCCAGGCGACGGCAGGCCGCGACGATCGAGCGATAGCCGGTGCAGCGGCAAAGATTACCCGAAAGCATCTCATGGATGTTGTCGTCGGTCGCCGGCTCGCCGCCCTGTTGGAAGGCAGCCATCGACATCACGAATCCCGGCGTGCAAAATCCGCACTGGGTGCCGTCGTTTTCCAGAAGTGCCTGTTGTACGGGATGCAGTTCATCGCGTTGAGCGGTCAGGCCCTCGACCGTGAACACCGCTGCCCCATCGAGCTGGGGAACCAACAAGAGACAGGAGTTGATCGCGCGATAGGCCGGTTGCCCGTCCTCGAGCCGGCAAACAACGATCGTGCAGGCACCACAGTCGCCTTCGGCGCAGCCTTCCTTGGTGCCGATCATGCGCTCGGTCTCGCGCAAGTACCGCAGGACAGTCGTCGCCGGAGCTACGTCGGTGACACGGCGCAAGACCCCGTTAAGAAGGAAATGAATAGCCATTCGCAAATCTTGGCACACCTGCGGCCCGCATGACAGCAATATCGTTCGACGGGTCCAGCCATCGAGGGGATCGGCGGTCCCGCGACGGAGGCCGTTGTTTCTTGATCCCGTCCCGATAGATAATGGAGCAACTGTCGGTGTGGGTGGGAACCAGCCGTGCTTAGGCTTTAGGCACGAATGTTGTTCTCGTGCGCAACTCGACCACGGAAGCTGGCCCGCTTGCTAAGAAGATGCCGAAGTCCTTGGCATCGCCAAGTACGAGATTGATCTGCTGGGTATCACGAAGCTAGCTCGCCGCGGCAGGCGCAAGCCGCACGGATCGCCATCACATGCCGGCATCAGCCGTGAACTCTGTAGGTCTTCCGCGCAGACTGGATACGAAAATGACGCGGCGTGCTTGACAAACGATTCTGTCCAGCGCCGCGCGAATAGTCAGCCGTTTTTTCCGTAGCTGTCCTTTGCGGCCGCGGCACTGACATAGCCGAGCCGGACGTCGCGCTCGACAAGCTCCCGCGCACGCAATCTGGCTTCGCCGAAGCCGCCGCCACCCGACGTCTCGAGCCGAACGACATCCCCTCTTTTCAGCATCATGTTCGTAACCTTGGACGGTAGCGCCTGCGTTTGACCGTCGCGGACCAAGTACAGCGCACTCGGCGCTGCGGGCCCGCCGCCGGCCAGACCGAAGGGGCGGAACTTGAAACGATCGAGATTGGTCGAAAGCTGCGCCATCGCACAATCGATCCGCCACTCGCGCCAAAGACCCAAGCCACCGCGTCGCTGGCCGGGACCGCCGGTATCGGTCAACAGCCCGTAGCCAAGGAAGGTCACCGGCATGTCGCTTTCGATCATCTCCATCGGAATGTTCGCATTGTTGTGCATGCCGAACGACAGTGCCGAGGCACCGTCCGAGTCGGGCAGTGCTCCGGCACCACCGACCTCGATCTCAACCAAAACCCGACGGCCAAGCTCGGGATCGATGGTCTGTAACGTGACGACGTAGGACACCGCGTAATAGGCGGCCGGCATGCGCGACGGGACGGCTTGATGCAGGGCTCCAAACAACACCGTGGCCAGTCGATGGCCGATGGCAATACGGTGCACGACGGGAGCCGGCGCGACGGCGCTCACACACAAGCCCGGCGGGGCAACGATCTTGACCGGACGATAGCAGCCTGCGTTCGCCGCGATCGGCACGTCGGCGGATGCAATCAGCGCATAGAATACCGTTGAGCACGTCGACGACAGCGTTGCGTTACTTGGCCCCATCGCCTGCGGGCTGCAGCCGGACAGATCGACCGTGAGTTCGTCTCCCCGCACCGTCAATTTGGCACGGATACGCAGCGGCGCATCCGATATCCCATCATCATCGATATGATCCTCGAATTCGTAGCTACCATCGGGGATGCGGCCAATCACCGCCCGCATGGCAGCCTCGGATCGATCGAGCAATTGACGGAGCGCCGCTTCGAAACGCGTTTGTCCGAGCTTTGCTGCGAGGCGCTCCACGCTTGCCGCGCCGATATGCAGCGAGGCGAGCTGCGACTGCAGGTCTCCCCATAGAATGTCCGGCTGGCGAACATTCTGCAGGATGATGTCGCGAATCGGCTCATTGAGCTTGCCGCCTTCGACAAGCATCACGGGCGGTATGCGAAGGCCTTCCTGGAAAATCTCCGTGGCGCTCGATCCGTAACTGCCAGGCGATGAGCCCCCGACATCGAGATGGTGGCACAGCGTTCCGACAAACCCGATACGGCGGCCGTCCCGGAACACCGCCTTGAAGGCGACGATATCGGGCAGATGCTGGCCTCCGCAGTACGGATCGTTGGATATCACGATGTCGTTCGGGCCCCACCGATCCGGCGGAATGTGACGAGCCAGTATCTCGGTGAGGAAATAGCTCATCGAATTGAGGTGGCTCGGGATACGTGCGGCCTGCGCGACGTTCCAGCCGTCGCGATCGAAGATCGCGGTCGAATAATCGAGCAGTTCCCGCACGATCGTCGAGCGGCTCGTGCGCCAGACGGTGACGTCCATTTCGGCGGCCGCTGCGGTCAGAGCGTTGTAGATGATCTCGAGCTCTATCGGCGAAATCGCGACGTCAGCCACGCTCACATTCATTCCTGCCTCCCCGCTACAAGGTGGCCGCTCGTCTCGCGCCGACACGTCCATCCCTCGGCCAGAAGGACGCTCGTATAGGCTTCTTCGATTACGGCCGGCCCCCTGACGCTGGTGCCCACCGCAAGATCGTCACGATTCCAGACCGCGATATCTCGCCACCGCCCGCCAAGCCAGACCTTGCGTGCCCCGGCGGGGCGGCCGCCATCTGGCACCGGCGGCGGTTTCGCTGCAGGCTTGGCGAGGCGGCCGATGGCCGAAGCGCGCAACGACACGATCTCGACGGCAGATCCCGGATTGGAATAAGAGAAACGCTGACAATGCAGATCGTGAAAATCGGCGATCAGTGTCGACAACGCCGGCTCGTCGAGCCGCAACGAGCGAAACGGAACCGTAAGTTCGAACGCCTGCCCCTTGTAGTGCATATCAGCCGCGAGCTCGATGTGACGCTCGTTCTCAGGGATGGCGTCGGCTTCAAGCCTTGCCCGCGCGTCGGCGAGAAGGTTTTCCAGGAGAGGCTCGATGATCCCGAGGTGCTCGGGCTTCGCGTCGAGAACGCGCGAACGAACGAGGTCATGGATCAGATCCGAATGGAGGATGCCGTAGGCGGATAACGTGCTGGCATTTTGCGGGAAGACGACGCGGCGAATTCCCGTCTCATCCGCGACCGCAACCGCGTGCAGCCCGGCGGCACCGCCAAAGGCGATCATGGTGAACTCGCGCGGATCGACCCCCTTCTCGAACAACGATAAGCGGATCGCGGCGCCCATATTGGCGTTGGTAACCGCCAGCAATCCCTCCGCCGCCGCCTCAACCGAAAGACCGAGCGGTTTGGCGACCTCGGTATCGACTACAGTGCGCGCGGCTTCGAGATCGAGACGCATTCCGCCGCCCAGGAATTTTTCACCGTCAAGGCGGCCAAGCGTGACATTGGCGTCGGTGACGGTCGGCCCGGTGCCGCCGCGACCATAGCAGGCAGGGCCTGGCCGCGAGCCGGCACTTTCAGGCCCGACTGTGAGCCGCTTGTCGTTCGCCACCTTGGCGAGCGAGCCGCCGCCGGCACCGATGGCGCGGATTTCGACCATCGGGATGCGCACCGGCATGCGGTCGACCTCGCCTTGCATGACGACGTTGACCCGCCCATTGCGCACGACGGAAACGTCGAAACTTGTCCCGCCCATGTCGACGCCGATGAGATTGTCTTCCCCGAGAACCGCGCTCAATAGCGCACAGGCCGCGCTTCCGCCCGACGGCCCCGACAGCAGAAGACGCACCGGCTCCAGCGCAGCCGTCCTTGCCGAACATACCCCCCCGTTCGACTGCACCAGAAGCAACCGCGGAGCGAAGCCTTCCGCTTCCATGCGCCGGCTGAGCTTGTCGAGATATCCCGCGATCACCGGGATCAACAGCGCGTTGAGCACCGTGGTCGAGGTGCGCTCGTACTCGCGGATCTCTGCGCTCAAGGCGCTCGAGCAGGAGACTTTGAGCGCAGGCCGCACTTTTGCAAGATAATCGGCAATGCGCTGCTCGTGCTCCGGATTGAGGTACGAATTCATCAGGCAGACGGCCACGCAGGCCGGATCGATCTTTTCGATCCTCTCGCCGAGGGTTTCCAACCCGGCCGGCGTCAACGCCATCTCGACACTGCCATCCGCTCGCACTCTTTCCGCGATCCCGATCCGGCGATCGCGCGCGATGAGGGTCGGCGGCTGCGGCGGATTGAGCGCATAGACTTCTCGGCGAACGTGGCGGCCGATCTCCAAAACATCCTCGAATCCGGCCGTGGTCACGAGCACGGCTTTGGGAAGCTTGCGCTCGAGGATCGCGTTGGTCGCGATCGTCGTGCCGTGGAGCAAAAAGCCTACATCGGCGAGCGTGAAGCCGTAACGATCCGCGGCCTGTTTGATTCCGGTCATCAGGCCAATCGAAGGGTCTTCCGGCGTCGTCGGGGTCTTGAAGCCAAAAATAGCGCCCGAGCGGGCATCAAAAATCTGCAGATCCGTAAAAGTGCCGCCGATATCAACGCCGATCCTGACCGGCGGAACTTCCCTCATCGTCACTTGAACTGCCCCGAATTCGATGCACGGTGAACGCTTTAGACAATCCTACACTGATCCGATCATCGCGCCAGCATGCTAGGAGGGCATTCCCAAAGGCGCTTTGCCTAGATAGCGTGCATTGTCGATGCCGACGGACTTTCGGAGCGTCGGATCACGCCGTCGATCGGCTGGTGTGAAAATTGCAGAAAGGAAATCGGCGAGCGGAGGAGAAGTCTAGGTGAGACCCTCACGTCATGGAATGCTGCCGGCAATTGCCGCATTGTGGCTTGCAACCGCAGTGACGGCTTCAGCGCAGCAAAAGCTGACCATCACGGTCGTGACCCAACCCTTCGGCACGCAGCCGCAGTTTACCAGGGTAGATCAGCCGATTCTGCGCGACGGGCTGAAGGCCAAATCAAACGGACAAATCGACGTCAAGCTTTCGGCCTGGCCGGAGATGGGACTGAACGGCCCTGAAGTCCTTCGCCTTGTGCGCGCCGGCCAAGTCGACATAGGAGCCGCCCCACTCTCAACCGTTTCCGGCGACGTTCCCTTCCTCGACGGGATTGATCTGGCAGGCCTGCATCCGGACATCGAACAGGCGCGACAGGCCGCAGCCGCAATGGTGCCACTTGCCAATAAGGAACTGGAGAGGTTCGGCAGCCAGATCATCGCCGTGTATCCCTTCCCCGCGCAAGTCATCTGGTGCCGCCAGCCAGTCTCCAGCCTTGCCGAGCTCCGCGGCCGAAAGATCCGAACCTTCGGCGCTTCGCTCAATGACTTCGTCACCGCCATCGGCGCCCAGCCGGTGTCGATCGGATTTCCGGAGGTTTACAGCGCGCTCGAGCGTGGCGTTGCCGACTGCGGTGTGACCGGCACCGGCTCGGGCAATGCAGCCAAGTGGTACGAGGTGACGACCAGCATCTATAACCTCGCCGTCGGATGGGCGGTGGCGGCCTATTACGTCAACATCGCGTGGTGGAAAAAGCTCGACCAGCCGACGAAAGATCTGATCCTGGGAACGATGAAGGAAGTCGAGCCCGCGCAATGGAAACTCGGCGCGGAAGCCACCCAGGATGGTCTCGATTGCAATGCCGGGAATGCGCAAGCCTGCAAGATCCACACCCTTGTCACCGACAAGCCGCTGAAGGTTGTGGACGCGACGCCGGAAGACAAAGCCGCCCTCAAGAAGATTGTCGAGACCGTGGTCATTCCGGGATGGGTGAAACGCTGTGGCTCGCGTTGCGGGGACGTCTACAACGAGGTGGTTGCACCGATCACCGGACTGAAATTCACCGCAAACTGACAGCGGCGCCGAAAGCTCGCCCGGACAAGATGACGTCGACCTCGAAGGTCGAGACAGCAAGGACGAATGAAGGAGAATTCCGGCTCGATGTCGAGTGCTGCAGACGAACGTGAACTCCGCATCGCGACGGGCGGATTGAGGTTTCCGCGATTGATGCGGCGAGCCGCGGCTTCACTGGCCGCGTTCATGAATTATGTGGCCGGCTGGAATTTCATTCTTTGCGCCGTGTTCATTACGATCGACGTGCTGTGTCGCAACTTCGGCGGATTCTCCTCCAGCGCCACCACCGAGATCACAAGTTACATGCTCGCCTTCGGCATCGCCTGGGGACTGGCGCATGGGCTCGCGACGCGCTCCCACATTCGCATCGACGTATTGGTTAATCGCCTGCCGCCCCGCCTGCGTCAGTATCTTCATGCGTTTGCCCTGCTTCTCCTGGCCGCATTATCCCTGTTCCTCTCCTGGTGCGCATGGAGCCTGGTCGACGAAAGTGTCCTGTTCAACGCCAAGGACACCAGCGCATTGGCGATCCCGCTCGTGATACCCCAGGGCTTGTGGGCCATCGGCATCACGATGCTTGCGATTTTCGCCGTCGTTCTGCTGATCGAAGTGGTTTGCCTGCTCGCGGCCGGCGATGCCGCGGAGATCGACAAACTGCTTGGTCCGCGCGGATACCAGGAAGAAACGCAGGAGGCGCTGGAGGCAGTCGGCATGGCGACGGCGCGCAGTACAAACGTTGGAGACGATCAACCGTGATTGCCATCCTCTTCCTGCTGGTTTTGCTTGCGATCGCTATTTTTGCGGCGAGCCAGGGTGCCGCCGCGCTGCCGACCGGCGAGATCATGATGCTGGTCGGGCTCTTCCTCGTGTTCTTCGGATCGGGCGTCTATATCGCCGTCGTGCTGGGAGCGCTGGCACTATTATCCGGGTTCATCTTCTCCGACCGACCGTTCTGGTTGTTCCTGGGACAGGTGATCTGGGGACCATCGTCGAGCTTTGTTCTGGTAGCCGTACCGCTGTTTTTGCTGATGGGCGAGATCCTGTTGCGATCGGGCCTCTCGGAGCAACTGTATCGCGCGCTCAATGTCTGGATGCGCCGCTGGCCGGGCGGCCTGTTGCATACGAACATCGCCGCCTGCGCAGTGTTCTCGGCGATCTCGGGATCGAGCGTGGCAACCGCCGCAACCATGGGGTCGGTCGCGCTGCCCTATTTCGAGAAAACGGCTTACAACCAACGCATGGTGCTGGGCTCTCTCGCCGCCGGCGGGGCGCTCGGCAATCTGATCCCACCCGGCATCACGTTCATCGTTTATGGGCTCATGACCGAGACGTCGGTCGGCAAGATGTACATCGCCGCCATCGTCCCGAGTGCGCTCGTGTGCCTGCTGTTTTTCGCCGTCATTCTCGTGCACGGCATGCGTCGGCCGAGCAAGGAAACGCCCCCGCCGGCGACCGCACGCGAAAGATGGCAGAGCCTCGTCGACCTGCTGCCGACCTCGCTATTGATACTCATCGTGCTCGGAACGATCTATGGCGGCGTCGCGACGCCGACCGAAGCCGCAGCACTTGGCGTGGTGGCCGCCATCGTGTTTGCCCTCGTCGCCCGCAAGCTCAGCTTCCGCCTTTTGCAGGAATCGGCGGAAGCGACCGCGCGCAACACCTCGATGCTCGGCCTGATCCTGTTCGGTGCGTACATGCTGAACTTCATCATGACGCAACTGCGCGTGCCGCAGTCGATGGCGGAAGTCGTGAGCGCTCTGCCGCTGCCGGCCTGGGCAATCATGCTGGTCATCATCGGGTTTTATCTTGCGCTCGGCACTTTCATGGAGGGCTTCTCCATGATCATCACGACGATTCCGGTGGTGTTTCCCGTCGTAAAATCTCTCGGCTATGACCCGATCTGGTTCGGTGTGATTGTAACCATGCTGATCGAGATCGCCATGATCAGCCCACCGGACGGCACAGTCATGTACGTCCTGCAGGGCATGCGGCGTACGCCGGGGCCAATAACCGACGTTTTCAGCGGGGTGATGCCCTTCGTCGGCGTCTACATGCTGGCCGTTCTGATTCTGTTGTTGTTCCCGAGCCTCGCGCTTGTGCTCGTGCCGCGTTAGTTGCCTGCGCCCTCAGCTCACAAGCGCGACGACACGATTTCATGTCTGCTGAGGTCGACCATGGTGCCGCGAGCCTGCGAGGTTGTGGGCCGCGCGAGACCCATCGCGTCGCAGA
>NZ_DASSRP010000403.1:0-20601 GCF_035701725.1 Bradyrhizobium sp. | reverse complement strand
GACAAGCGTTCCGGCGCGCTGATGGCGGACGGACGGCGCACGCTCGGCGATATCAGCCGCGCGGTGAACAATCTCGACCGCAACCCGACGCGGCTAGTGTTCGGCGCCAGCAGTTCGACATCGCCGGCTGCCGCTTCGGCCTCGACGCCGACCCCGCCGCCGGCGCAGGGGCGGCGGTAGACACGAGCGACATGGAGAATAGTGAGTAGCGAGTAGCATCGATCGCCCGAAATCTCGCCAGGGGAAACAAAAAACGGAGGCCTTGAGGCCTCCGTTTTTGTTTTGCTCGTTGTCATGTCCCGCGCATGCGGGGCATCCAGTACGCCGCGGCTTCTCAGATCAAAACCGGGGTCTCTGGAATACTGGATCATCCGCTTTCGCGGACGATGACAGCAGGGTTCGCCACTCACGATTCCCGGCTATTACCCCAGCCGTCCCGCCGCATGCGCGAGCAGGGTGTAGACGAGGCCGGTCTCCGAGGTGAGGTGACCGCGCAGCGCCTGCGGGCCGCGATCCTCGCGGGCGACCTCATCGAGCAGCCGCTCGAACTCGGCGATATAGCGGTCGACCGTCTGCTTGAAGTTGCGGTCGCTGCGATATTTGCGGGCGACTTCGTCGAACGCCTTCTGGCCTGCCGGCGTATAGAGCCGCTTCGAGAATGCCTTGCTCTCGCCGCGCTGATAACGGTCCCACATTTCGGCGGCGAGGTTGCGGTCCATCAGCCGGCCGATGTCGAGCGAAAGCGACTCGAGCGGATTGCCGCCTGCGCCCTGCTGCGGTCGGCCGCGTTGCGCGGGCGGCGGTGCGCCGGCGCCGTCGGTGCGGCTGAGCAGGTCGGACAGCCATCCATCCTGGCCCTGGCTTGCAGCGGTGGGTACCACCGGCGGCGCTTCGGTGCGCCGTGCGGGCGGCGGCCCTCCCAGGTCGGGCGGCGGCAGGTTCGAGGCGCTGCCACGCTGCGGCGCCCGCGGCACCTCGGTGCGTCCGCCGACCGCGGCCAGCGCCGGTTCTTCCTCGCGATAGGTCGAGGCGCTGGTGCGGCCGGTCGAGACCACATCGAGGCCACGGCCGTGATGGGCGACGATCCGGTTGAGCTCGGCCAATGCCTCGATCTGATCGACGATCACCTTGCGCATCTGGGCGGTGGAGTCGGCCGCCTCCTGCGGCATTTCCAGAACGCCGCGACGTAGCTCGTTGCGGGTCGCCTCAAGCTCGCGCTGCATTTCGCCCGCCATCTGCTTCATGCTCGCGACCATGTTGGCGAACTTCTCGGCGGACTGCTTGAACATCGCATCCGCTTCTTCGGTGCTCTGCTGATAGATCTCTGCCATCGCATCCGCGGTCTGGCGGCGCTCTTCCTCGGCCGCGGCGCGCACGGCTTCGAACTGCCGGGTAATCGCCGCCGATCCGGCGCCGGCGGTCTCGGCCACCACGCGCGCGATATCGCGGGCGCGTTCTTCCGCGGCGGCGAGCGATTCATCGAGCAGGCTGGTGAAGCGCGACAGCCGCTGATCGAGATCGGCGGTGCGCAGATCGATGGTGGTCACCAGCGATTCCAGCGTCGACTTGCGTTCGGCGAGCGAGGTCGTGGTGGCGCGGTTGCTCTGTTCGACGACGGCGGCGGCCTCGACCAGGGCCTTGCCGTGGGTCTCGAACTGGCTGGACAGCGCGTTGAGGTCCTCCAGCGCGCGGGCGGTCTTGGTGTTGAAGACGCTCAACTGATCTTCCAGCGTCTGGGTAGCGGCGCCGTTGCGCGTGGTGACGTCGTTCATGGCCGAGACGAAATCGGCGACACGGGTGACGAGCGCCCGCTCGAGCGAGTTGAGATTGTCGTGGGCGCCGGTCAAGACTTCCTGCAGCAGGATATTGCCCTCGCGCAGCCGCTCGAACAAAGCCACGGTGTCGGTGCGCAGGATCTTGCTGGTCTCCTGCATCTCGGTGACCGCGGCGATCGAGACCTGGCGCGACTGATCGATCGCATTGCGCGACGACAGTTCGAGATCCTTCAGCGACTTGTTGACCGAAGAGGTGGCGAGTTCGCCGGCCGAGGTGATGTTGCGCGCCACTTCGGTGCTGTTGCCGAGCATGGCCTGCGAGAAGCCCTGGGCACGGGTCTCGATCGCGCGCAAGGCTTCCGCCGTGACGCGGTCGACCTCGACCGTGAGCTGGGTGGTTTTGCTGCCGATCGCTTCGACCAGCGCGCCGCGCTTGCCGTCGATGGCTTGCGACAGACGGTCGGTCTGCTGCTGCACATAGGACACGATCTCGTCGGTCTTGCCGGTCATGGCAGTGCCGAACGAGGCGGAGGCGGCGAGCACCGAGCGCTCGACTTCCGCCGAGGTCGATTTGATCTTCGAGGCGGCTTCGTTGGAGGCGGCGACGACGGCCTGCTGCGCGGCCTGCGCGGTGCCGGTGATCCGGTCGGTTGTGTTGGTCGTGACCGTGGCGAGCGAGCGCTCGAGCTCGGTCGAGATCGCGCGGATCTGGCTCGCCGAATCTGCCGAGGTCGCGGTGAGGGAAGCCTGGACCTCGCGGGCGCTGTTGAGGATCGAGGCTGCGGTGTCGGCACCGACAGCGGTCAGGGTGCGCTCGACATCGGCCGCGAGCGTCTTGACGTGATCGGCGGCCTCGGACGAGGCGCCGACCAGCGTGGTCTGGGCCTCGCGGGCGCTGGCCAGGATCGAGGCCGCGGTTGCACTGCCGGCGGCCGACAGCGAGCGTTCGATGTCGCTGGCCAGCGATTTGACCTGGGTCGCGGCATCGCTGGATGCGGTGACAAGGGTGGTCTGCGCCTCGCGGGCGCCGGCAACCACCGCATTGGCGGTCGCCGAGCTGGCTGCCGACAGCGAGCGCTCGACATCGGCGGCGAGCGCCTTGACCTGGTTGGCTGCATCGGACGAGGCGGAGACCAGCGTGGTCTGCGCGTCGCGTGCGCTGGTGACGATCGAATTGGCGGCGCTGCCGCCGACCGCGGTCAGAGCCCGTTCCACCTCCGAGGAGGTCAGCTTCAATTGAGCGCCGACTTCCGAGGAAACGCCGAGCAGGGCCTGCTGCGCCGTGCGCGCGCTGGTCTGGATGGTCTCGCTGGTGTTGACGACGAGATTGGCGAGCGAGCGTTCGGCGTCCTCGACGTGGGACTTGATGCCCATCGACAACTGCTCGGCGCGGGCGACCAGGCCTTCGCTGGCCTGCCGTCCGCTGCTCTCGATGCGGCCGGCGACCGCCTCGATCCGCGAATCCAGCAGTTCCTCGAACTGTGCCACCCGCGCGCCGATGTCCTCGGCGACGGCGCCGATGCGCGTCTCGATGCCCTGATGAATTTCCTGGAAACGCGCCGTGATGGTCTCAGTGAGCTGGCTGCTGCGGCCGTCGATGGTCTCATGCGCGCTGGCAATGCGCTGGTCGATCGCGGCGATAGCCTGCGCCGAACCGTCGGTCAGGGAGGCGGTGAGGGTGCCGAGCCGGCCGTCGATGGTTTCGGTCACCGACTGGGCGCGGGTATCGAAGGTCTCCTCCAGCGACTTCAGGCGGCCATTGATCGCCTCGTCGAACGATTTGATCTTGCTCTCGATCGAGGCGTCGAGATGTTCGACGCGGCCGTGCAGCGTGGTCTCGAACTGTTGCAGGCGCTGGTCGAGCGAAGCGGTGATCTCGCCGCCATTCGAGGTCAGGCGGGTATCGAAATTGTCGACATAGGTCTTGAGGGTATCGGCAATTTCGCCGGTGCGCTGGCCCATCCGCTCGACGATCTCGCCGCCAAAGGTTTTGACGGTGCGGTCGAATTCGGAGATGTGGCGGGTGATCAGCGCCCCGAGCGTGCCGGAGTCGCGGGCGAATCTTTCGGCCAGTTCGGAGCCCTGGTTCTTCACCAGCTCGTCGAACGAGCTCATCTGCAGCGAAAGCGCATCGTGCGCGCTTTCGGTCTGGCTGATGACCTTGGCCACCAACGAATTCACGGTGACGTCGAGCGAGTCGCTCGCCTTTTCGCCGGAGGACAGAATTTTCGAGGCGAGGCGGTTGCCGGATTCGTCGATCTTGTTGACCAGATCGCCCGAGCGCAGCTCGAGCTCCAGAAGCAGGGAGTCGCTCGAATTCTTCAGCGAGTCGTGCACCTGTTCGGTGCGGTCGGAAATGCCGTCGACGATGGTGGCGGAGCGCTGCTCGAAATCGGCGGTGACGCGATCGAGGCGCTCGTTGAGCATGTCGTGGACGCGGTCGGCGAGTTCGACGAACTCGTCGTGAACGTGGCCGGTCTTGAAGTTGAGGCTGGTGGTCAGCCGCTCCGATGCATCGAGCACTGCGCGCGTGGTCTCGGCGCTGGCCTCCTCGAGGCGATCGAGCAGGTCGCCGCCGCGTTCGCCGAGCGCCAGGATCATGTTGTCGCCGGCATTGGCGAGCGCGCTCGTGATGTGCGCGCCGCGCTCTTCCAGCGCGCCGGTGATGCTCTTTGCGACCTCGTCGACGCGGGAGGCGATGGCGTCGGAAATCAGCGCGATATCGTGGCGCAGATCGATCTGCACGCCCGAAATGGCGCTGCGTACCTGCTCGGCCTGGCCGACCAGGTTGTCGCGCTGATGGGCGATGTCCTGGAGCAAAGCGCGAATGCGAACCTCGTTGTCGCTGTAGGCGCGCTCGAGCGCCGCGACTTCGTTCGCCACCAGCGTCTCGAGCTCGCCGGCGCGGGCGATCGCCCGTTCGATGCCGTCGCCCATCGCCGCGACCTCGCGGCGGATCGCCTGACCGACGGTCACCATGGAGTCGCTGGCCGCGGTCTCCGGATCGGAGAAACGGATCGCCACCTGCGCCATCGACTGCGCGATGGTGTGCAATTGCTGGCTGCGCGAGGACAGGTTCGCCATGAAGAAGAACATCAAAGCCGGCGCGGCGAGTAGCGCAATCAGCGCCGCCAATGCCAGCACGCCGCCCGCACCTTGTCCCATCGCTGCGGTGATCGAGGACCAGAAGCCAACGGTGAGCAGCGCGCCGGCGATAAGCCACAACACGCTGGCAAGGATCGCGATCGTGTAGGCGTTGCGTCCTGCGCGGCCTTTCTGCAGTGCCTGCAACGCCAGACCGATGGCCTCGCGGTCGTCGTTGGCGGCGCGGCGCGTGATGCGCGTTTCTTCGACCGGGTTGAAGCTCGGCCGCTCATTGTTCGGCCGCGGATCGAAGGAGGGCTCGCTGAAGGGTTCGTTGTAAGAGGGGGCAGCCGCGGTAATTTCGGGCGCGCTGTCGTTGCGGACCGAACCGCGGGTGTCGGCGCGGCTATCGGTGCTTGCCGAATTGTCGGCGATGTTAAGAGCTTCCTGAATGGCAGAGAGTGCGACTTCCGTCGGGTCTTTGACCTTTTTGGGGGTGTTCGCCATGTTCAGTCCGAGCCCTCGTTACTTTTACTTACGCGATGTCCGGCAACGGTCCTGCGATCGCCCTCGCAAGTCCAAGGCCGGAAATCGTGATCCAATTGCTGCGCCCCAGCCGCTCGAAAAGAGGTCGGCCTGTCCCGCGCAAGTCCGGCGAACATCCTATTGGTTAGGGGTCACAATTGAAATGGTGCGATTAATACAATCTTAATCATCGTTAATAGCCTCGCGCCGTAAGGCCTTACAAAGCTTCGAAATTCCGATCCCCAAGGTTAATTGCGGCGACACTTCGCTGAAAACAAGGCGAAGGTGCGGCGCAAGATTGCCTGTTGGAACCGTTGTCCACAGCAGGCCAACCATCCATTAACCAATTCCATGGTTCGCTCCATCGGAGCCTTGGCGAACAGACGGCAAGGCGAGGAATGATTCGGACGTCCCATGTCGCTTCATCTGGACCGGATTGAATGGATGCCATCGCCCCCGCTCGCTCCCGATGATGGCCCGATCGATATCGCCCACTTGCGGCGGATGACGCTTGGCGATGCGGCGCTCGAGCGCGAAGTGTTGACGATGTTTGCGGCTCAGGCTTCGCGCCTGGCGAGCGAACTTGCGGCGCTTCCGCCGGATGCCTCGGCCTTGGCGCACACGCTGAAGGGGTCGGCGCGCGCGGTCGGCGCGTTTGCGCTCGGCGATGCCGCCGCCCATGTCGAGAGCCTGATCAGGTCGGGCGGCAATCCGGCGGACGCCTTAAGCGAACTCGATGACGCCGTCAGCGACGCCAAAAGCGCGATTGCCGCGGTTCTGCGCCAAGCCTGACGAAACGGCCGTTTTGCTCCACTAGCGTTGATCGGATCGACCCGTTATAGGTCTGCTAGTGGAGTGGATTTGACATTCGCTCCCCATACCCTTTTCCGGCAGTACGAGCGAACATGGCCAAGATCCACTTTGTCGACCATTCCGGCGAAACCCGTACCATTGACGCTGAAAACGGCGCCACCGTCATGGAAGTGGCGATCCGCAATGCGATCCCGGGCATCGAGGCGGAATGCGGCGGCGCCTGCGCCTGCGCAACCTGCCACGTTTATGTCGATGAAGCCTGGCGCGAGAAGGTCGGTCCGCCATCGCCGATGGAAGAGGACATGCTGGACTTCGGTTTCGACGTGCGGCCGAACTCGCGGCTGTCCTGCCAGATCAAGGTTTCGGACGAACTCGATGGCCTCGTGGTCTCGACGCCGGAACGGCAGGCCTGATCAGGCCTGCCTTCGCAAGCGGCCCTCATTTCAAGCGTTCGAACACCAGCGTCGAAACGATCTGCTTGTTGAGAAACGGGCTCATGAAAGCCTGCGTCCTGACCGTCAGGCGATCGTCCTTGAGATCGAAAAAGCGCACTTGATTGGTGCCGTTCCACGCCTGGTTCCAGGCCACTTCGACCTTATTGGTGAGCTTGTCGCCCTCGACGCTGTAGCTGCCGGCGTAGGCGACCATCGTGCGGTAGAGTTCGGTGGCTTCGGCATCGGTGGCCTTCGGGGCCGCCGGAGCCTTTCGGGTCGGGTCCACGAAGATGACCGCGACACGCTTGTCGGCGGTGAAGGTGATGAAACCAAGTGGATGTTCGCCGAAGACGTTGTGCACGACCTTGCTTTCGGTTTCCTCCTCGATCCAGCTTTGCAGGCGCCAGGTGCCGACGATGTCGGCGGCACGCGCGCTCGTGGTGGCGAGGCCGAGGGCAAATGCAAGAACCGAAAGCACCAATCCGAATTTCATCTTCATCGTTGCAATTCCTTATCGATAAAAAATCTTGAACATCAATTTGAACGCGCCAGCTCCGTGCCGCGGCGAAGCCAGGGTTGGAATTTCGCGAGGATCTCCGGCGTCAGCGGCGTCGGCTTGCGCGTCATCCGATCGATTAACACGGTCACCGATTGCGCGGAAGCCACGCAGCGCCCGTTCGAGAACACCACCTGATCGAAGGTCACGGAGGTCCGGCCGAATTTCGCAACCCCGAGCCCCATCTCGATCGTGCCCGGCCAGTGCAATTCGGCGCGGAAATGGATGTCGAGGCGGACCATGATCCAGGTCAGGCCTTCCGGCAGTTGCCAATAGCTCTGATCCTTCATCAGCGTGACGCGGCCGGTCTCGAAATAGGTCGAATAGACCGCGTTGTTGACGTGACCATTGGGATCGAGATCGGCGAAGCGCACGTTGTCGGTCAGGCGATAGGGGAAATCTTCCAGGCGTGGGCTCTGATCAGGCGGGACGGCGGTATTCACAGCAGAAAATTCTCCGGGACCGCGTTCTTACAGCGCAGTTACCGAGTGCCGGCAAGGGGTTGTCGCGAGGTCCGCAACCCGTATTATGGCGCTCCTTCCGCCGTCCTGTTCAACCGAAAAGAAGCGACATGAGCGAAACCATCAAGACCGACGTGCTGATCATTGGCGCGGGCCCGTGCGGGCTGTTTTCCGTTTTCGAACTCGGCCTTTTGGATATGAAGGCTCACCTCGTCGACATCCTGGACAAGGTCGGCGGCCAGTGCGCCGAACTCTATCCGGAAAAGCCGATCTACGACATTCCGGGCATTCCCTTGGTGACCGGCCAGGGCCTGACCGATGCGCTGATGGAGCAGATCAAGCCGTTCAACCCGACCTTTCATCTCGGCGAGATGGTCGAGAAGATCGAAAAGATCGGCGATCCGGCGTTTCGCGTCACGACCGACGCCGGCAAGGAGTTCGAATGCAAGGTGGTGGTGATTTCGGCCGGCGGCGGCTCGTTCCAGCCGAAGCGTCCGCCGGTGCCGGGCATCGAGGCCTATGAAGGCACCTCGGTGTTCTACGCCGTGCGCAAGATGGAGCAATTCCGCGGCAAGGACATCCTCATCGTCGGCGGCGGCGATTCCGCGCTCGACTGGACGCTCAACCTGCACCCGATTGCGAAAAGCGTCACGCTGCTTCACCGCCGCGATGATTTCCGCGCCGCGCCTCACAGCGTCGAGCAGATGCGCGCGCTGGTAGCGGCCGGAAAGCTTGTCCTGAAGATCGGTCAGGTCACGGCGCTGGAGGGCGAGGGCGGACAGCTCGCCGGCGCTCACATCAAGGGCAACGACAACGCAATGTCGAAGGTCGCCTGCGACACCATGCTGCCGTTCTTCGGGCTGACCATGAAGCTCGGGCCGGTCGCCAACTGGGGCATTGCGCTGGAGAACAATCTCATCCCGGTCGAGACCTCGGCCTTCGAGACCAGCGTTCCCGGGATCTTCGCGATCGGCGACATCAACACGTATCCGGGCAAGCTCAAGCTCATTCTCTGCGGCTTCCACGAGGGCTCGCTGATGGCGCAGAAGGCGCACCGCTACGTCTATCCGGACAAGCGGCTGGTGTTTCAGTACACCACCTCATCGACCAGCCTGCAGAAGAAGCTCGGCGTCAGTTGACGCGCCAAGCGGGCGACGAAAAGGGCCGCTATTTCAATGCGTCATCGGCGCTTCGCCAAAGTGACGCGTGAAGGTGCGACGTTAGGGCCCACGGCTTCGGCGCTGGCTGCATCTGGCAAATAGCCATAATCTCCGGCGCGAATACGAGGCCCAAACCGATCAGGAGACGATGATGGCGGGTTCCAGATGGCGGGGGTGGCTTTGGATCGCGGGCGGCTGCGCCGTCGCGCTTGCGACCGCTGTTTCCGCGCGCGCAGCCGAGCCGACCGCGGCCGGCCTCTGGCAGAAGATCGAGGACGGCAAGCCGGTGGTCTGGGTGCTCGTGGTCGATCACCACGACGGCACATTTGAGGGCGCGATCGCCAAGACGTTTCCGAAACCCGGTACGCCGCCGCATCTGACCTGCTCGAAATGTACCGACGACCGCAAGGATGCGCCGGTGCTCGGCATTTCCTTCATCCGCGACATGAAGCGTAACGGCCTCGAATACGAGGGCGGCAACATCCTCGATCCGCGGGACGGGCAGGTCTGGAAGGCAAAGATGACCCTGAGCGCCGACGGGCAGCAGCTCACGCTGCGCGGCTACGTGATGACGCCGCTGCTCGGCAAGGACGAGTATTGGCAGCGTTTGCCGGATTCCGAACTGGCCACGCTCGACCCGACCGTGATCGCCAAATATTTGCCCGCGCAGGCCGTCGCGACCAAGCAGTCGGCCGGCAAGAAATCGCCGCAGCCCAAGCAATAAGGCTCAGGACAAGATCCGAACAGGCCTAGCGGCGCGAGCCCGCGCGCTGGCGGAACGGCACCGTCGTCGCCTTCACCTCGACGACTTCAGCCGTCTCGTCGTTGATTGCGCTACAGGCTTCGGCCTGCTTGCGCCGCAGCTGCCAGGGTTTCACCACGTTGAGCCAGAGTTCGCGCGTGCCCATGATCGAGATCGCGATCCCGAAGGGGATCATGAAGTACAGGATGCGGAACACCACCAGCGTCGCCAGCAACTGCTCCTTGCCGAATTGCGGAAGCGCCACCAGCATGGCGGCGTCGAACACGCCGATCGATCCCGGCGCATGGCTGGCAAAGCCGAGCAGCGTGGCCAGGATGAACACCACCGCCAGCGACATGAAGTCGATGCCCGGCTCGGCCGGCATCAAAAGGTACATCGCCAGGGCGCAGAAACCGAGGTCGACCACCCCGATCAGGATTTGCACCAGTGTCAACGGCGCCGAGGGCAGGCGGACCTTCCAGCCGTTTTGTCCGAGCTCGCGCCGTTCCGGGCCAAGGCTGAGCCAAACGAAATAGGAGGCAATCGCGGCCAGCACGCCGAGGGCGATCAGGCGGTTGATCGCAGGCGGCAACTGATCCATCGCGGAGGCGGCCGCGGGGTGCCAGGCCATGCCGATGCCGAGCACGAAGGTGTTGCCGAGCCAGAACGTCAGGCCGGACAGAAAGCAGATCTTGGCGACGTCGACCGCGCTCAACCCGTAGTCCGAATAGATCCGGAAACGAATGGCCCCGCCGGTAAAGACCGTGGCGCCGATATTGTGGCCGATCGAATAGCTGGTGAAGGAAGACAGTGCCGCAATGCGATAGGGCACCTGTTTTTTGCCGATCGTGCGCAGCGCAAAGAAATCATAAAAGGTCAGGGTGCAGAACGCGCAGACCACGCACAGCCCGGCAAGCACGATATGATGGGGCTGGATATTGGTCAGCGCCACCAGCATGACGCCGGTGTCGATGCCCTTGAGGGTGTGAACGAGGGTCCTGATCGCAAGGGCGATGATGACGAGGCTGGCGGCAATTCCGACCCGTTTCCAGCCTATCCGTTCCTTAAAGCCGCGCCCAAGCGCGGCTAGTAGCCGAACCATTCGTCCTCCCGGCAGGGCCGCAACGGCGTTGCCGGCCTTTTCAAAACGATCAGGTCCATTTGGTACCGATCGTCCTCGGAAACGAGACCCTTACGGCAAAAACCTTGGTTTGTGCAGTCCTTGACAAAGCGACCGACTGTCGCGCATTCGCCGCAGTCAACCCCCGACAAGCTTGCGCGATCCCCAAAATCGCGCCGGAATGATCTCCGTAAATCTCCGGATGTTCCCGGCATCATGTTTTGTCTCTGGCAGGAACATCGGCCGCTTCGATCGGTTAGCGCCGTATCTGAAAAATCGAACATATCGGCGAGGCGGGGTCGGACGAGGGCGCCGATGTGTTCCTCCAGCGACAAGGATTGGAACAATGGGACTGTTTACCCGCGACATCAAAACCATGAACGATCTGTTCGTCCATCAACTTCAGGATATCTACTATGCCGAGAAGCAACTGGTGAAGGCGCTGCCGAAGATGGCCGAGAAGGCCACCGACAAGCAGCTCAAGGATGGCTTCCTGACCCATCTTGAAGAGACCAAGACCCATGTGCAGCGTCTCGAGGAAGTGTTCCGGATGCACGGGGCGGAGGTGCAGGCCGTGGATTGTCCGGCCATCGACGGTATCATCGAAGAGGCCGAGGACGTGGCCGGCGAAGTCGCCGACAAATCGGTGATGGATGCGGCGCTGATCAATGCGGGGCAGGCCGCCGAACATTACGAGATCGCGCGCTATGGCAGTCTGATCGCCTGGGCGCGGCAACTCGGCCGCAACGATTGCGCCAGCATTCTTCAGAAAACGCTGGATGAAGAGAAGGTCACCGACAAGAAGTTGACCTCGCTGGCCGAAGGCAAGGTGAATATGCGCGCGGCGAGCTGATCGGCTTGACGTGAGACGGAAAGCCGCGGGCCAAGCCTGCGGCTTTTCGTTTCTGCCCCGGCCGCTGTCGTCACCGTCCGGTTCCAGGCAGCGGTAGAATCATCCTGCAACTCTTGGGCAAAAAATTTCCACAGCTTCGGCCTCGCGAAGCGCCGGCAATTATGCAAGAAACACTCCCGGACTTTCGGGGCGAGGCACTTGGAAAAACCATTCGATACCGGCGTGAGTACCGCTGCGAGCTGCGCGGCCCAACGGGTGCCGGCGCTGCCGCTTCCGCTCGGGGCCAGCGAGCGGCGGATCAATTGGCGATATGTGGCTGCTGTCGGCACCTATCACGCCCTGGCGCTGCTGGCGTTCGTTCCATGGTTCTACTCGACGACAGGTGCCGTGCTCGCGTTCGTCGGCGTTTATGTCTACGGCGCATGCGGGATGAACCTGTGCTATCATCGACTGCTCACCCATCGCAGTTTCAAATGCCCGCTCTGGCTCGAGCACGCCTTCGCGCTGCTTGCGGTCTGGTGCGTGGAGGACACCCCGGCGCGCTGGGTGGCCACCCATCGCCTGCACCATCACCGTTCCGATGAACGTCCCGATCCGCACAGCCCGCTGGTCAATTTCTTCTGGTCGCATATGGGCTGGCTGTTTCTGGAAAACACCGATCTCAGCCGGCAAAGCGCTTACGATCGCTACGCGCGCGATATTCTGCGCGACGGCTTCTACCGTTTCATCGAGCGTCATGTGGTGTGGGTCACGCTTGCGCAGTCGGTGATCTATTATGGCGCCGGTTTGCTGATCGGGCTCGCGCTCGGCGATAGCCTCTCGACGGCGGCGCAGTTCGGCGCCAGCGTCTGGCTGTGGGGCGTGGTCGTGCGCACGGTGATCGTCTGGCACATCACCTGGACGGTGAATTCGCTGGCGCATGTGTTCGGCTACCAGAATTACGACACGCGTGATCAGAGCCGCAATAACTGGCTGGTGGCGATCCTGGCGAGCGGCGAGGGCTGGCACAACAATCACCATGCCGAGCCGGCTTGCGCCTGCAATCAGAGGCTCTGGTGGGAGATCGATCTGACATATCTCCTGCTGCGCCTGTTCGTGCTGGTCGGCCTTGCCTGGGACGTGCAAATGCCGACGCGCCGCCCCGGCGCCTGAGCACTTCGCCGGCAACTTCCTCCCGGCTTGCGAGCATAGTTCGACATCAATCGAAATCTTGCGGTGAACCGAGCCGCTATCTTGGCGTTGGGCCGGCGACAACGGAGATAGCCCATGCCAACAGCAATGCCAAAATCGCGGCCGGTTCCGCATTGGCGGCAAGATGATGGATCTCGCGTAGCGTCACCGGAACAATTCTCTGCACCGCCGGCGGAACAACCGCCGCAGCGAAGTCTGTCGGCGGCGCTGACGCTGTTTGCGATGAGTCTCGGCTATGGCGTGGTCCAACTCGACGTCACCATCGTCAACACCGCGCTCGACCGTATAGGCACCTCGCTCGGCGGTGGCGTGTCCGAACTGCAATGGGTCGTGAACGCTTACACGATTGCCTTTGCCGCCTTCATCCTGACGTCAGGCGCGCTCGGTGATCGCATCGGCGCCAAACGCGTCTTCATGGCCGGCTTTGCGATCTTCACGTTGGCTTCGCTCGCCTGTGCGCTTGCACCGAATGCGACGGTGTTGATTGCATCCCGCGCCGTGCAGGGATTGGGGGCTGCCGTTCTCGTCCCGAACTCGCTGGCGCTGCTCAATCACGCTTACCCCGACGAGCGGGCGCGAGGACGCGCGGTCGGCACCTGGGCCGCCGGCGCCAGTCTGGCGCTGACAGCCGGACCGCTCGCGGGCGGCGCATTGATCGCGCTGGTCGGCTGGCGCTCGATCTTTCTGGTCAACCTGCCGATCGGCATTGCCGGACTTTGGCTGAGCTGGCGCTACGCCAGCGAGACCACGCGCAATCGCGAGCGCGAGGTGGATTTGCCGGGCCAGATGCTGGCGATCACAGCACTCGGATGTCTCGCCGGCACGATCATCGAAGGCGGCGCGCTCGGTTTGCGCAACGCATGGGTGATCGCGGCCCTTGCAGGCGCGGTGCTGCTTGCCATCCTGTTTATCGTTCAGGAGGCGCGCTCGCCGCATCCGATGCTGCCGCTGTCGCTGTTCTCCCATCGTCTGTTTGCGTTGACCTCGTTGGTCGGCCTGCTCGTCAACATCGCCTTCTACGGATTGATTTTCGTCTTCAGCCTTTACTTCCAGCGCATCAACGGGCTGTCGCCACTACAAACAGGGCTCGCTTTCGTTCCGATGATGGGGATCGTGTTGCCGGCCAATCTGATCGCTGCGCGGATCAGCGAGCGCATCGGCGCGCCGGCCGCGATTGCGCTCGGCGGTGCATTATCGGCGCTCGGATGCCTGTTGCTGCTTCCGCTTCAGCCCGGCACGCCGTACGTCGAAACGCTCGTGCAGCTCATGATCATCGGGGCAGGTTTGGGCCTGTTGGTGCCGCCTTTGACCGCCACGCTGCTCGGCAGTGTCGACAAGTCGCGCTCGGGCATCGCGGCCGGCGTTCTCAATGCGACGCGGCAGACCGGCAGCGTGCTCGGCGTTGCGCTGTTCGGTGCGCTGGTCGGCCAGCATGAGACGTTCATGCGCGGGACGCATCTTGCATTGGCGATTTCGGTGGCGCTGCTGTTGATTGCGGGTGCCGTGATCTGGCAGGGCGCTGAACGGCGTGCCGTCCGCTGATCTCATGCCCTGCGCAGCGCGAAGTGGGCGCCGCAGAATGCCATCAGCGCACCAAGCGCAAGGGCGGCGAGAGCGGCGAGGAACCCGGCGACCGTCGGCATCGAACTCGGCCCTGAGGCGACCTGTCCCGCGCCGGCCAGCAGCAACACGCCGACCGCAACCAGGAACTGCCGCATCCGCATCGGGATCTGTCCCGATGCGGCGCTGTGCATCAGCGTCGCGGTGAAGTAGCCGCCGCAAAAACCGACGGTTGCGATCAGCCACCATGCCAGCGCGCTCCCTGCCGGCATGAACACGCTGGCATCCGATCGCCACAGGCCGCCGAGATCGAGCCCGAACCTCGCCCCGAGCATGTGCACGGCGAGCGCAAGCAGCACGCCGGAGATCGCCGCGGCGGCGAGGATCAGGCGGCTGGGAAAGGCATTGGTCTCAGGCATGTCCAGGTAGCGAATGTCAAATCCACGGCGCTAGTGTTTCCGAAGTTCGTAGCTTTTTCGGAGCCACGTTTCGAACTTCGGAATCGAAAGGACACTAGCTAATTTATTGATCTAGTGTGGCTTTGGCTCAGATGTCCGCATGACGGATTCGCGGCAGCAATGATGCGGACTTCTGAGTCGCCGCACTCGTTGTAGAATAGCGGCAGTGATCGGTGCAAGCATTTGTGTTTGCGTCAGTCAAAGGAGGAACTGCCATGGCATTCGGCCTTCTTGCGCTGATTGCGTCGGCGATGTTTGCGGGCGCGGCGTTCTATGTGAACTTTGCCGAGCAACCTGCGCGCCTGCTGCTCGACGACCGCGCGCTGCTCACCGAATGGAAGCCGGCATACCAGCGCGGTGCGCTGATGCAGGCACCGCTCGCCCTGATCGGCTTCGTGCTCGGCATGCTGGCATGGCGTGAGGTGACCCATGTCGGTTTTCTGATCGGCGCGCTCTTGATCGTTGCGCCATGGCCCTGGACGCTGGTTGTGATCAAGCCGACCAACGATACTCTGCTGGCGACCGATCTCGACGAGGCAGGGTCGGGGTCGCGCGCGCTCATCGTCAGATGGGGCGCGATCCATGCGGTGCGCACCGTGCTCGGCGCCCTGGCAACCGCGGCCTTCTTCTGGGCTGCCCTGCCGAGATAGCGCCAGCATGTCGTCCAGTTCGTCCGGTCTTCGTTACGCCTATAAAGCCTCGCTGATCGGCTCGGCGCATCAATTCGAGTTGACGGAGCAGGGTCTGTCGTGGCGCATCGCCGGCCGCACAGGAGTTTGGCGCTATGAGGATATTGCGTTCGTCCGTCTGTCGTATCGGCCGGTCTCGATGCAGGCGCGACGGTTTCGCGCCGATATCGGCAACGCCGATGGCGGCCGGCTTTCGATTCTCTCAACCAGCTGGCAGACCGCCGCGCTGATGGCGCCGCAGGACAAGGACTACCGCGACTTCATCATCGAGTTGCACGCGCGGATGGCCAAAGCGGGAAGCCGGGCAACGCTGACCGGCGGTCTTCGTCCAGGGCTCTATGCGGCGGCGATCGGGTGCGTGGTGCTGGTGGCGATCGCGATGGGCGCTCTGGTGGTGCGCTCGGTCGCATCGCGCGAATGGGCGGGCGCATTGTTTCTCGCCGGCTTCGCCGCCTTGTTTGCCTGGCAGGTGGGCGGCTTTGTCACGCGCAACAGGCCGCTCGTTTATCGCTTCGAGGAAGTGCCGAAGGCCTTGCTGCCCTGAGCGTCGAGAACGCGCATTTGCTTTCGGAGATTATTGCTCCGAGAGCAATGTTTCGCTTGAACCGAGACATTTACGAGATCATTTAGGAATCATCAAACAGTGATGCACCGAGGACCGCTTGCGTGGCCCGAGGGTGAAGGATCAGGCGCGCGGTCACCGCTTCGCGCCGAGGGCGGCGCTTTGCCGCGCGGCTGGCAACGGAAAGGAATGATGGCCGTGATTTCTACTTATGTCCGGTCCGGCTCGGCAGGCGAATGGGGCCGGCGGCTTTCTGCCTGGATCGAAGGCGCGATGACTTATTGGGCGCGCCGCGAAACCATCAAGATGTTACGCGAGCTCGACGATCATCAGCTCCGTGATATCGGGCTGCCGCGTCATCAGATCGAATCGACGGTGAAGCGCCGCAAGGATTATCGCGCGGCCTCGCGCCGGTAAGGTGCGCGATTCTGCTCGTACCAGCTGCCTGGTGCCTGGTGAATAAGCTTTAGTGCCGCACCACGAGCACCGAGCACTTAGCATAGCGCACGACATGGCCGGCGTTGGAGCCAAGGAAATAGGTTCGCATCGCAGGCCGGTGCGACGTCATGACGATGAGGTCAGCCTTGATTGCGGCGGCCTCCTCGAGGATCTCGTGGTAGATGCCGCCTTGCCGCACGGTGGTCGAGATGCGGGACGGATCGAGGCCGGATTCGCGCGCAATGATCGCGAGCGCTTCTTCCGATGTCTGGCGCTGCTGGACATCGAAATCGGCCGGAACGTATTCGGCCAGCATCACCGGCGTCATCGGCAACACGTTGAGGAGCCTGATCTTGCCGTTGGAGTTTTGCGAGAGGGTGATTGCGGTGGCGAGCGCGGGCCGCGCAAGATCGGTGTCGGCCAAATCAAGCGGCACGAGAATGGACCTGAACATCTATGCCCTCCTGTAAGATGCCGGTTCCGACGTAGCTTAGCACAGATTGGCGAAGGTCCCGGAAGAGCGACCTTAGTCGCGCTAGTGGTCCGATTCCAACATTCGCATCCCGTCTCAGCGGTCCCCTTTTGCGAATGCTAGAATCAGGGGGGACCACTGGTGTCCCGAATCCGAAGTTCGCACACACTTGCGGCCCTTTTTTGCGAACGTCGGATTCAAAGGGACGCCAGAAAGCTATGAACCAGTGTGGTTTAGGTTCAGCGTTCTCTTGACGAACTCGCGGCAGAACCGAAGAGAATTTCTGAACCACCACACTGGCAAATACAGGTTTTTAGTGGAGTTTTGGATTTGACATTCGCTTGGCGAACTCGCGGCTAGATCGGCAGCGAATGTCAAAGCCACTCCACTAGGCCTGTTTCAATAATTTGGGGGTGACGAACAGCTCCAGCCGCCCGTGCTTGATCCGCACGTCGGTCCAGTCGTCGATGTCGAAATCGATGATCGCAAGGCCCGCGGTCGGCAGGTTGTCGGCCAGTGCATCGCAAGCTGCAGCATCGCCGCTCCCTGCGAGCGCGATGGCAACCTCATGCATTCCAGGATTGTGTCCGACCAGCATCAGCCGATGCGGGTCGGCCACCGAGGCGTTACGGATGGTTTCGAGAAGCTGGGGCACGTCCGCGCCATAAAGTTCCGGCATCAGTTCGACTTCCGGCGCCGGCACGAACTCCTTCATCGCCTCCCAGGCGATCTCCCAGGTTTGCAGCGCTCTCACCGCGTGTGACACCAGCACAAGGCTTGGAAAAGGCGGATTCCGGCCAATGAATGCACCAATCTCGGCCGCATCGTGGCGGCCGCGGTTATCGAGCCGGCGGTCCTGATCGCGTCCGCTCGGCGCGTCATGTTCGGTCTTGGCATGCCGAAACAGCATCAAACGGCGCATGGGGCATTCCGATTCGATTCAAAATCGACCACGATTAAATACAGAGTAGAGCTCAGGGCAAGACAACCGCTAGTACCACGGGTCCTAATTTCGTAAGAAACGGCATGAACGAGATACTCGCAGATCCCGACGGCGGAATGAATGGCAGCCGCGCGCGGCTGACATTCGACCTGGATGCCGACATCTGCGTGGTCGGAGCCGGACTTGCCGGCCTCACGGTTGCGCTGGAAGCGGCACGCCTCGGCGCCAGCGTCGTCGTGCTCGAAGGACGCAATGTCGGTTGGGGAGCTTCCGGCGGCTTGCTCGGCACGGTGATACCGGGCTTTGGCCTGGCGCTCAAGGATCTGATCGCGCGCGTCGGGCTGGAGGACGCCAAAGAGCTCTGGAACTTGTCGAAAGAGGGCGCCGAATATGTTCGCGCCCAGGCCACCGAGCAATTGATGCCGGGGATTGCGATCACTGAGGGCGCGCTCGAAGTCTCCAACGTCGATGCAGGCGATCGCCTGATCAGCGAATTACAGATGCTCGGCGAAGATTTCGAGACCGAGGTCGAGGGCTGGCAAATCGATCAGGTCCGCGCCCGGCTCAAGACCGATCGCTATTTTCATGGCATCTATTTTCCGAAGGCATTCCAGATCGACGGCCGCAAATACGTGCATGGGCTTGCGACATTGGCGGTGCGGGCGGGGGCGCGGATTTTCGAGGACACGCCGGTCGTCGGCATCGATGCATCCGGAATTCGCAAGCGCATCGTGACCCCGTCGGCGCGGCTGCGCGCCTCCCACATCGTGCTGGCCGGCAACGTTCACCTCGGGGCGCCGTCGCGGCGTCTGTCGGAAACGCTGCTGCCGGTCTGGCGCTATGCCGGCATCACCGAACCGCTCGGCGATCGCCTTGCCGATGCGATCGCGTTCAAGGGATCGGTGCTCGACACCGATGGGGTGGATCAATTCCGCATCGTCGATGACGGCCGTTTGATGTGGGCGAGCCCGGAGACCACATGGGATGCCCGCCCGCAGCGTTTTGCGTCCCATATCGCGCGGCGCATCAACACGATTTTTCCGCAACTTGGGCGCGTGCAAATTGAAGATGTATGGGGCGGTGCGACCGGCCAGACCGTGCACGGCATGCCGCAGGTCGGACAGTTGCGCCGCGGACTTTGGGTCGCGAGCGGATTTGGCCGGCAAGGTCTGGCGACGAGTGCGATGGCCGGTCAATTGATCGCGCGCAGCATTCTCTGGGGCGACGAGCGCTGGCGGCTGTTTTCGCCGTTCGAACTGGTGTGGGCAGGCGGGGTGACCGGGCGCATCGCCGGCCACATGATCGGCCTGTGGGGACGCGCAAGCTCTGCGGCGGCCGGAGCGCTCGCGCGCTATCGCGTGCGGCTGCGCGAGCAGGAGCGGATTCGCGAGGCGCGGCTTGCCGAAGCCAATCGGCTGGCCGGGGTGAGACCGGCGCCGCGACCGCGCTCCGGCGAGCCCAACCCGCAGCCCCAGCGCCATCGTCCGGCCGAACAGCCTGAGGTGGTTGCGGGAGGGCCGGGCGAGCGCGGCTCTTAAAAACACACCCTCTCGCGGAAACGTGAGAAATTCTCTCACCAATCGATGTAACTTTGCGCTTCAGCGACCGTATCTCGAACAAGCCTGTTTTGACGGAGATATCAGATGATCGATCGCCGTATTCTGCTTGCTTCCACCGCCGGTCTGCTCGGCTTTGCCGGCTTGCGCTGGCTGCGCGGCGAACCTGCACTGGCTGCCGCCGAGAAGTTCGAAGTCGAGAAGACCGATGCGGAATGGCGCGCCCAGCTCACGCCGCAGCAATACGATATTCTGCGCAAGGAGGGCACCGAGCGGCCGTGGACGAGCCCGCTGCTCAAGGAGCACCGCAAGGGCACCTTTGCCTGCGCGGGCTGCGACCTGCCGCTGTTTTCGTCCGACACCAAATTCGAAAGCGGCACCGGCTGGCCGAGTTTCTATCAGCCGCTTGAAAACGCCGTCGGCACCCGCGAGGACCGTTCCTTCGGCTGGCGGCGGACCGAAGTTCATTGCCGCCGCTGCGGCGGCCATCTCGGCCACGTGTTCGACGATGGTCCGAAGCCGACCGGACTGCGTTACTGTATGGATGGATACGCTCTGAATTTCCACCCTGCGGCGGCGACGGCGAGCTGAACTTCGTTCTGTTATTCGGAACTTTGCTCCCGGCAATTGTTGCCCGCCCGGCAATTGTGCCCCGGTCCTTCTGGCCGGGGCTTTTTGTTTAACTCATTGAAATAGCTCGAATCCTTTGTTTGGCACGGCGATTGCGATGTCTCCCCCGAAATGGCCATGCGCGGGCAAACCGCCCGCGAGCGCCCTGGGATCGAATGTGGAGACAAAGTTATGGGTATCTTCGACGCGCTTAATACGTCCGTGGGCGGTCTTCAGGCCCAATCTTTCGCGTTGCAGAACATATCCGGCAACATCGCGAACGCCTCCACCATCGGCTACAAGGGCATCAATACCAGCTTCGAAGATCTGATCCCGGAATCGCTGACGGTCGACAAGCAAGTCGCGGGCGGCGTCACCGCGCACGCGCAGCAGACCATCACCACCCAGGGCACCGTCTCGAATTCGACCGTCGCAACCAACATTGCGATCAACGGCGACGGCTTCTTCAACGTGCAGAAGCCCACCGGCATCACCGACAACGTTCCGACCTTCAACGGGGTCACCGACTATACGCGCGCCGGCGATTTCCAGGTCAACGCCAACGGCTTTCTCGTCAACAGCGCCGGCTACTACCTGATG
>NZ_DASSRP010000402.1:0-6865 GCF_035701725.1 Bradyrhizobium sp. | reverse complement strand
GAGAGATTGCCAACGACCGCAGTCGCATTTTCGATTTTGCGGGGCGAACAGCACGGTCTCATCGACGATGAGGCTCGGCGCCGCATGAATCTGATTGTGCCGCATGTCCGCCGTGCAGCCCTGATCAGCAAGACTATCGATCAAACCAAAGTGCAAGCTGCGACTTTTGCGACCGCGATGGATGCGCTCGCTGCCGGGATGTTTCTGCTCGACATTGTCGGGCGAATTATTCACGTAAACGCTGCCGGCGCAGCCATGGTCGATGCCGGGCCGGTCAAGCTCGTCAACGGCCGCCTCAGGCTCGTTGAACGCGAGCCCGACAGGCTACTTCAGGAAGCCGTTGCCGCGGCGGCCGGCGATCCCGTCGAACTTCGCAGCAGGGCTGCGGCGCTTCCGATCGCAGCTTCTGAGAAGCAAAAGTTTATCCTGCACATGCTGCCGCTCGACAGAAATCGGCGAGACAAACTCGGTGCCGATCGGGAGGCTGCTCTGCTCGTATTCGTGAGACCCTTGGATAGCACCGGAGCAGCAGCCTTGGCCGATTTCGCAAAGCGCTTTGGACTGACGAAACAGGAAGCGCGGGTGCTGGGTGCCCTCGTTGACACGGCTTCCGTGCCAATGGCCGCCGATCTGCTTGGAATTTCAACGACGACGGCACGAACTCACGTGAACAAGATTTTCAACAAAACCGGTGCGCATTCGCAAGCAGCCCTCGTCCGCCTGTTAATCGAAGGGGAATATCCCTTCAAGAATTTCTGATCATTTATTGCGCGCCATTATCGGCGGTCGGGACCGCGTCCACTTCCAAGTCGCGACGCGGCGACGGCGCCGCCACTGGCCTGCCCGGTTGTCGGTTTTTGATCCGGTGATGGGTGGCCGCGAGCAGCTTATTCTCCTTGCGATGCGTGCCGCGGTATCGCCGTATGGCTTGGATGCGCTCGGATCTCTCGCCTCAGGCGATCAGGATCACGCCCGACAGCAGGAGAACTACCAGCACGATACGCCTGAACATCGCATCATTCACATGGCGGAAAGCGATGATGCCAAGAACCGATCCTGCCAGCAGCGCCGGTGTGCTCAAAGCAAGATCTAGCAAGACCTTCGAGGAAAGGTCGCCGCGCATCAGCATCAGCGCGAGCGCAAAAAGCTGCATCGCCGCGATGAAGGGCTGCACCAGGCCGCGCTGTTGATTTTTCGGCACGCCATGCAAATCGCACCATATGGTCGGGAGGGCGCCCGGCATGGCTGTAAGCCCGCCGATCAGGCCGCCGCCGAATCCCACCAGCGCATTTCGGCTGTGAGTCATCTGCTGGAGGTAGCTCAGGGTCGGCCGGAACAACATGTATCCGGCGTAGGTCGCGACCACCAGGCCGAAGCCTTCGCGAAACGTTCGCGCGTCGGTTACATGCAGCAGCCAGACGGCAATGGGAACCCCGAGCAAGCCGCCGAGTACAAGGATCAGGCTTTGCTTCCACTGGATGCTGTTGCGCAGGGCCCATAGATTGGTGGCTTGCACGCCGACGCTGCACGCCATCATTAAGGGAACGGCCTCAAGCGGCTGGAGGACGTGCAGCAGGACGCCGCCGGCAACGGCCGAAAAGGCAAATCCGGCAAGGCCGGAAACAAAGGCGCCTGAAAACACGGCGATGCTGAGCAAAAGATATGACCCGACGTCGCCCATGGAGCGATCCTCCGGCTAATCCCATCTATCTTGAAGCGGCTAGTCGTACCGCGAGGCCATCGCCTCTTCGCGAGTCGACGCCGCGCTGATCGGTTTGGCGCTTTGCAAGATCATGCCGGCCAGAATGTGAAGTATGAAGAAGATGGCAAGCACGGTCCCGACCAAGGAGCTCGCGCCGGGCAATGGGATCCGAAAAGCTGACCTAGTGAAAAGAGTCCTCTCAGCGTCCGACATCGTTGCGGTCCTTCCGGTTTAACGACCGATTGAAAGCGGCGCACTGGTCAGCATCGGCGATCAGATGTCGGTATTGCCAAAGAATTTGGTTGGCCTGCTGGCGACGCGAGTGATGCAGAGCATCGAGAACCAGGGTAAAAAGGCCGCGCCGTTCCGACCTCTCGCATGAGAAAGCCCGCACGGAAGAGTCCATTCCGATCTGGGAGAAAAAGGCGGGTCTCATCGAAAAAACTCCGCATCTCGAAACGCCGGCAAAGCTTACCGGGCTGTTTTCCTGAACCGTTCACTGTTGAAGCTTTCGACACTGCTGTCAGGCAACTTCGTTTGATGCGACAGAAGGGCCGGACGAGCCTGCCTCGACTGGGAATCCCTTGGCGGTTCTGCGAATATCGCCCATGCGCCGAGCAGGAGGGCGAACGCGCCATAGACCACGAAAAACCCGATTTTCCATTTTCGAAGTCCGGCCGGATCTTCGTAATCGCCTTGCGTCTCGTCCCCACGCCCTTCGCGTCCGCAAGTTGAAACGTCCTGCAATCCTGAAGCGTGCGTAGTTTCTGAGACTGGTTGTCGAGAAAATCGCGCTGGGAGGGCCTCGATCATGCTTCGTCTCCTGCGAATGGTGACCCACTCATTGGCTTTCTCGGATCCGAAGGCCACTCCCGTTAGGGGGGAATGGCGATCGACCCGAAATCTTCTGGTGCCGTGCCGGAGGAAAGGGAGGCGAGATAGATTGCGGCTAAGAACACGATGGAAACGGCGAGCCAGGAAAGCGACATTCGGATCGCGCTGTTGCGGGCGGACCGCATTTCGTCGCTGCTTGAGGATCTAGTCGTTACGCTCGGTACGCTCATGTCCGACTCTTTTGCTGGCAGAATTGACCATCACGCTATTCGACAGAACGAACGATGCGCACCATCCGTGCGGCTGATGCGGTGCCATCGAAATGGAGCCTGGGTCGGCGAAAACTTGCGCCGGTTGATTTTGATTTCGGTTGGATCGACCCGGTTCGATTGAGCAATATCGCCATCGCGTTGTTCCAAAACGGTCATGAACTTTTTCCGGCAGTTCGGAAATCGACATCGCGGTCAGCCACCAAAATACGCTTTGATGCTGCAAGCAGTTATGATCTCGTTCACAGAGCAAAGATTCGCTATCTTTGCTAAATTGGAAAACATCAATGACAACCTTTAGTAGCAATCAAGATTTCACTCCTTAAGGTTTTGTCGGTTACGTCTAGGCGTTTTCTTCTAGGCAAGCATCATCCAAATGGATGAGAAAATAACTTTGAGATCAGAAATTCGCGCAAGCTCACGCTCTGGTTGTGAATCATGGTTTGCCAAGGACCTACGAATTCCGCTCGCAGAAAATGCCTGGTGCTTGGATACGCACCATGCATGTCTTCTTGGCAGCGCATTGCTTAATCTTTGATCGGGCGGATTGCCTAACGTCTGGTTTGCGTTGTCGTTCTCAAGTTGAGCGACGTCTTGAATGGATTCGATATTTCAAGATGAATAGGAGCGCGGTCGTCTTGCTCGCTGCCGGCGGAGGGCGATTGGTTGAAAAAAGATTAGCTGTTGGTCACGGGTCGAGCCGTCATTGGAGCGGTTTGACCGGCGATCACGGAAGGAGGGCAATGCCGTGAGCGAGATCGAGGATTTTTCTTCACTGGTAGGCCATATCTACGATGCCTCGTTCGATCCGCTGATGTGGCCCGACGTTCTCCGGCGCTCCTGCGAATATGTGGTAGGAATCTCTGCCGCGCTGGCTTCACACGATGTCAAAGAGAAAACCGGGCAGTTCTTTTATTCGTGGAACGATGATCCGGAATATACGCGTCTGTATTTGGAGAAATACTCGAAGTTCAACCCGGCCATCGTTCCGATGATGAGTTCGGGAGTTGGAGAGGTCGTGGCTATTTCGACGGTGATACCGTACCAGGAGTATCTCGCGTCGCGGCTGCATACCGAGTGGGCTCGCCCCCAGGCCTATGTCGATTCGGTCCATACGATTGTCGAGAAAACGGCCACCAGCTTTGCCACCGTCTCGATCGCCCGGAACGAGGACCAGGGCGTCGCCGACGAAGCGGCATTCGAACGCATGCGACGGCTCAGTCCGCATTTCCGCCCCGCCGTTGCGGTTTCCAAATCCGTCCGACAGCAGAAAGTGGAGGTGGCCACCCTGGCCGACACGCTCGAGGGCATCGAGGCCGCGCTGTTCGTGGTCGATGCAGCAGGTCGCATTGTCCATATGAACGCGGCGGCGCAGGACCTTGCCGACGCGAGCGCTGTAGTGCGCGGTACCCCCGACAAGCAGTTCGTGGCCATGGATACGAACGCCAACGCGTTGCTCAGGGCCGCTTTCGCGTCGGCAGAAGCCGGGGACGCGTCGATGGGAAGTGACCGGAGTTGCAATAACGGTCGGTGGCGACGAGGCCCAACAGTGGGTGGCGCATGTTCTGCCGCTGACAGGGGGACGCCGACGGCGCGCGGGCGTTGCGTATTCCGCCAACGCAGCGATCTTCGTCAGACGGATTGCTCTCGAGCTGTCCACGCCGGTCGAACTCGCGGCAAAGCTCTACAAACTCACCGAGACAGAGCTGCGAGTCCTGTTCGCGATCGTCAGCGGCGACGGTGTCGCCGAGGCGGCAGAGATATTGGGCGTCGCTCCGACCACGGTGCGAACCCACTTGCAGAGCATTTTTCGCAAGACGGAAACCAAGCGGCAATCCAGCCTCGTGAAGCTCGTCGCATCTCTCGCAAGCCCCTTCTTGCGATAATTGTTTCTAGCGAGAGATTCCGCAATAGGCCGCGTCAGCGCGTTCAGTAGGGCGCGGCTGCGCGGTTCGCGGCCCAGAGTAGAGCGAGTCTCTGGCCTTCCATGACCTGGGCCAGCGACATCTTCGAGGCGACCGCATCGCGAAGCTTCAAATAGAAGGTTCGGTCGCGCCCCGATGCTCGTGCTGCGGCAAGGTCGAGCCACTTGTAGGCAAGAATGTAGTCCAGCGGCACGCCATGGCCCTTGTCATAGCTAAGGCCCAATCTGCTCTGCGCGAAGGGATCGCCTTGTTCTGCGGCGCGCAGGTAGAGATCGGCGGCAGCGATATAGTTCTGCGGCACGCCGAATCCGTTTTCGTAGCGAAAACCGAGCCGCCCAATCGCATGGGCGCTGCCACGCGCCACCACGATCGGTTGGGGGCGATAGTACAGATCTTCACCGGCGAATCCGTCGGCGCTCACGACGCAAGGAAGGGCAAGGGCGAGCGCCAGCGACTTAATGAGTGTTGTTGTAGATGGTTTGAGTGCGCGTTTCATTGGGAGTGCTCGCATTGACGGTACCGCGCAATTTCGAACGAAGCTCTTCGGCAACCGTGTGTGCGTCCATGCTGTTCGTGATGATCTGAGGACGGATGAAGATGATCAATTCCGTGCGTGACTTGGTGTTGTCCTGGTGAGAGAAGGCATCGCCTACTCCCTTCAGCTCGTCCAAGAACGGGATTCCGTTCCGGTTCTCGTTCTTCTGGTCCTGGATCAAGCCGGCCAGCAGCACCGTTTGCCCGTTGGCGACCGAAATCGAGCTCTTGACCTTTCGTTCCTGGATGGTGGGGGTCAAGTTCCCAACCGCGGTTCCGGGCACGACCTGGCTGATCTCCTGCTCGACTTCGAGCCTGACATTGCCGTTGGCACTGACGCGAGGAGCCACGTGCAGGATAATTCCGGTGTTGCGGTAGTCGACGGTGTTGACGATCGTATTGCTGCTGGCTGTTGCAGCATTAAGAACGTTTGCAGAGCCAGTCGAGATCGGAACCTGGTTGCCGACCTGCAACGTTGCTGCCTGGTTGTTCACCACGACGAGCGACGGGTTGGACAACACTTTCACCGCCGTGACCGTGTGCAGGGCATCCAGGATCATGGCGGGCTGCGCCTCCTGGCCCACCAGGAAATTGAATCCCGGAAACGCACGGTTGATGAAGGTGTTAACGGCTGTTCCCGCCGCGGCCGCCGTCGACGTCGAGGCCGCCGCTGCCTGTTGTGCCGCTGACGTAGGCGCCACGGTCGATTGGGTGTTGAGAAGCGACCCCTGATCGGGCCGCAGGCCAAGCGCGTGGCTGGTGAGAAAGAATTGAACGCCATAGGCGAGTTCATCGGTCAGGGTGACCTCGGCGATCGTGGCATCGATGGCGACCTGCAACTGCGGCTGGTCGAGCTGTTTCACCGTCGACTCGATGATCCGGTAATTGCCCTGGTCGGCGTAGATCAGCAGCGAATTGTTGACGACATCAGGCGTGATCCGAACGTTTTGCAGCAGCGGCTGTCCGCCGGAGCCCGAGCCACTTCCTTTGTCGAGCTGACCCAGATTGCCGCCAGTTGCGCTGCTTTGCTGCGGCCCGCCAAAGGCTGTTCCCAGTCGCGAGCCGAAACCGCTGCCTGGGGTCGAAGAGGAGCCGGTGCCGCTCGTGGTGCTGCCGCCACTGGTGGTGGTGCTGCCGAACGACCCGCGATCGCTGCTCGACGATGTACCCGATCCCGGCGCAATCTGATTGTCGGCGCTGTCGAGCAGGCCGCCGGATGATCCACCGCCGAACATATCGGTCAAGACGCGGGCCATCTGCTTGGCGTCGCCGTATTTGATCTTGTAGACGTGAACGCTGGTTCGCGTGCTGTCGGCACGGTCGAGCCGCTTGATCCAGGTCTCGACTGTGCGCAGCAGCCCGGGTTTCTTGGTCACGACCATGACCGCGTTGAGCCGGGCGACCGGCTGCAGCTTGACCAGGTTCTGGTTCAGCCCGTTTTCGCCGGAGTCGACGATCTTTTCGAGCTCGGTGATGATCGGTTCAGGGCCGCTATTGGTGATCGGATAGATGCCGATCGATTGTCCACGCATCCAGTCGACGTCGAAGCTCAATGCGGTTTCCACGGCGGTTCGACGTTCTGGACCAGTGCCTTGAATCAA
>NZ_DASSRP010000401.1:0-6693 GCF_035701725.1 Bradyrhizobium sp. | reverse complement strand
GCCTGCCGAAAACACCCGTTGCGTCATCTCCGCCAGAATGCGGTCGTCGCTGATTTTTGCCAGCGCCTTCATGCTGGGCTTTGCCGGCAGCAGTTTTTCCAGCGCTGCCGCGCCGCCTTTGCGCTTTTCGGCGCGTGCGCGGATGGCCTTGAACGGGATCGTGCGCGCTGTGACCGATGCTTTCGCCATGCGACATTCTCTTTAACTCAGGGTCGCCAAAAGTCCTGCCATCAGGCGGCCACGCTCGGCAAGGCTGTCGACCTCGATATGTTCATTGAGCGTGTGCGCATCGGCGCCGCGGACGCCCAATCCGTCCAGCGTCGGGATTCCCAGCGCGCCGGTGAAATTGCCGTCGGAGCCGCCTCCGGCGCTGACATGAGGAAGTTCCAGCCCCATCGAAGCGGCGATGCTGCGCGCTTTTTCGTAGAGTGCGAGCGTGCCGGCATCGGCCTCCCATACCGGGCGCGTGACCCCGCGCGTCACCTTGAAGTTCACGTCGTTGTAGGAGCCCGACAGCGCCAGCATGCGCGCGACGCCGCGGTCGAGATCGGCCTGACGCTTGGCCATGCTCAGCGCCTCGCCGGTGCAGGTGGTAGCGACGCAATTGACCCACTGGCCGCCATGCACGATGCCGACTGAAAAAGTGCAGTCCTCCGATGTCATGCCGTCGATGATCAGGATCTGGCGTGCCATTTCGCGGATCGCCGAACGGCCCGCGGAGAGCGTGGCCCCGGCATGGCTCGGCCGTCCGGTGGCTTCGAGATCAAAGCGCGCGATCGCATAGCGACCGGTGACGACGGCGTTGTTCGGCCGGCCGGGCTCGGGCACCAATACATACTTGTTGCGCCTGGCTTCGGCCTCGATCAATTCGCGCGCCGACGGCGTGCCGACTTCCTCATCCGGCGTGAACAGCACCGTGATCGGAAGCGGCGTCGCAACGGCGGCGCGCGCCAGTTGGCGGATGGCCTCGAGCGCGAGGTAGTTGCCGCCTTTCATGTCGAAGATGCCCGGCCCATAACATTTGTTGCCATCGCGACGCCACGCCAGCTTCTCGATGGTGCCAAGGGGGTGAACCGTGTCGAGGTGGCCTGCGATCAGGATGCCCGCCTCGCCGTGCCGGGGATGGGGGAATTTCGCCCGCACGCAGTCGCCGAATCCCTGCCTCCCTGCGACGCGCTCGATCGAGGCCCCCATGATCGCCATCTCGCGGCTTGCCAGATCGAGCATCCGGTTGACCGCTGCAGCATTCCAGGTCGGGCTTTCACACTCGACCCAGGCGCGCAGGCCCGCAAGCATTGCCTCGGAATCGAAGGGCAGGTTGACGGGATTCATCGAGAGCACCCGATCTCAAGGAGATGGTTTGACCGGCGAATGCGCGACACAGCTCACAAGGCCGCTCCGCCCGCATGAAGGATCGATGACGCCAGCATAAAGTCAAGCCGACGCAAGGCCGGCCTGGCTCTCGTTCGGACGAATCGAGGCTGGATCGGGCCGGCAAAAGCGTTCGCGTGCGGCGACTGCGCCGCGGCCGAAATGGCTCGCTGAAGCCGCCTGCGAAAAATGCGCGGCACGAAGCCTCTGTCATGTGTCCTTCGCACGCGCATGTTTATGTTCATCGACAGTGTTGACAACATAGGTTGTCGACATGGACGTCGACGCAAAACCTGGCGTCGATGCCAACAAAAAAATTTCGGAGCTCAAGTCCGGATGAACTGATCGCTGCCGAGACGCGAATTCAAACGCCTCGCAGCGGAAAATAACTTTCCCTCTCGCGGTTTAGCAGATGACGCGATGAGGATGGTGTTGCGCCGATGCTTCGAGACGGCGCGCGACGGGTGTGTAAGAGCACGCGAACCGAAAAGGTTTGACGTGAATCCTACACATGCCCGTCATTGATGCTGCCTATCTGTCCCCGCGCTTGTACACTCGTTACTTAAGCTCTGGGGAAAAGATGAAAAATCTGAAGCTCAAATCCGCTCTATTGTCTTCGGCCGCGGCGATTGTCGTCGCCGCCACGTTCGCGACGTCAGGTTCCGTTGCCGGCAATCTCGCGAACGAACTCGCGCCGGTCGCCAATTTGATCGACAGCATCACCTCCAACGCCAAGAAGGGTGGAGGCACCGACCCGAATTCCTTGAAGACCAAGACGCCGATCAAGCATCTCATCGTCATCTTCGACGAGAACCGTTCGTTCGATCATTATTTCGGCACTTATCCGAACGCTCTGAATCCGGAAGGCGAGCCGGTCTTCGAACCGGCGAAGAACACGCCGCGCGATATCAATAACCTGCTGTCGAGCCCAGCGCTTCTCGACAACAATCCGAACCTGAACGCCGCCAACGGCGCTGGCGCCGTCAATCCGTTCCGGCTTGATCGTACACAGGCGGACACGGCCGACCAGAGCCACAACTACACCAAGGAGCAACTGGCGTTTGACGGCGGCAAGAACGATCTTTTCCCGGCGGATGTGGGTCGAGGCTCGAATGGTGGCGCGGGTGCGTTCGGCACCACAGGCCAGGTGATGGGCTATTTCGATGGCAACACCGTCACCGCACTTTGGAACTACGCCCAGAACTTTGCGATGAGCGACAACGCGTATACCGACACCTACGGCCCGTCGACGCCCGGCCTGCTCAACATGTGGTCCGGCCAGACCAACGGCGCGGTCTTCACCGCTCCCGCTGGTGCCAAGTTCTTCGATGGCTCGCCGGTTCCGCCGGTTGGGTCGGCGGCTTTCACCACCGCCATTTTGGCTGAAGGCGATGCAGTCCCGAGCCCCGATGGCAGCCCGACGCTGATCCAGGACATCGATCCCACCTTCGATATCTGCTCTGGACCTGCCACCAACCTGACGGTCGGCATGACCAGCAAGAACATCGGCGATCTCTTGAACGCCGCCAACATTCCGTGGGGGTCGTTCGTCGGTGGTTTCGCCTTGCAGACCATCAACCAGAACGGCAGCACCGGTTGCAAACTCGCCAACCCTGGCAATACCGGTGGCCGCAGCAACATCAGCTCGGTGACCGGCCGGACTGTTTCCGACTACATCCAGCACCACATGTGGTTCCAGTACTTCCAGTCGACGGCTAACCCGAACCATGTGCTGCCGGCATCCATCAAGGAAATCGGCCATAACGGCCCGGCCAACCACGCCTATGACCTCGAAGAGTTCGAGAAGGCGGTCGGCGCCGGCAACTTCCCGGCCGTGTCCTTCATCAAGCAGTCGGCGTTCCAGGATGGTCATCCCGGCAACTCCAATTCGCTCGACGAGCAGACCGGACTGGTCAACCTGCTGAACTTCCTTCAGCAGCAGGAGGATTGGGACTCGACGGCCGTCATCTTCACCTATGACGACTCGGACGGTCAGTACGACCACGTCGCTCCGGCCATCAAGAGCACCTCGTTCTCGGCGGCTGATGCGGCGAACGGCTCGGGCAATTGCGGCGTCCCGGGTACGGCGGAGCCGACCGGCCTCAGCGGCCAGCAGGTCGCCGGACGCTGTGGTCCAGGTTTCCGCATCCCGTTCCTGGTGATCTCGCCCTTCGCCAAAAAGAACTACGTCAGCCACACCCAGATCACGCAGGCTTCGGTGACGAAATTCATCGAAGACAACTGGCTGAAGGGTGAGCGTCTCGGCGGCGGTTCCTTCGATGCCACGACCGGCTCGATCGAGGACATGTTCGACTTCTCACAGAAAAAATCGACGAAGCTGATCCTCGATCCGACTTCAGGCCTCGTCGACAGCAAATCGAAGATCAACAACTGAGCTAAGTTCTTAGATTAAATCGCACAATCGTGCGGTCATAGGCGCGTGCCTTAGTGCCGGCGCCGCCTTCAAGACCCTGGTCGACGGCTTCGTCGGCCGGGGCCGAAGGCGTTCTGACGTGAAACCTACACAAACGTGTCACTGAGCTTTTCTATCGGTCTCCCCCGCACGGCTCAAAATCGTTTTGAGAGGCAATGGGGAGAAAAGATGAAAAATCTTAAGCTCAAATCCGCTCTGCTGTCGTCGGCAGCGCTGATCGCGGTCGCCGCGGCTTTCACGTCCACCGGTTCTGTTGCCGGTCACAACGACGAGCTCTCGTCGGTCGAGAACCTGATCAACAGCGTTGAAAACAACGCCAAGAAGCCGGGCAGCAATCCGAACTCGCTGAAGACGAAGACGCCGATCAAGCACCTCGTGGTGATTTTCAACGAAAACGTTTCGTTCGATCATTATTTCGGCACCTATCCGAACGCGCTGAACCCGGAAGGTGAGCCGGTGTTCGAGCCCGCCAAGAAAACGCCGCACGATATCAACAACATCGATACCGAGGCGCTGCTGTACAACAACCCGAACTTCACCAACGCGCTCAACGCGCCGAACCAGTCCAATCCGTTCCGGCTCGACCGCTCGCAGGCGGTCAGCGGCGACCAGGGCCATGCCTATACGCCCGAGCAACTGGCCTATGACGGCGGCAAGAACGACCTGTTCCCGCTGAACGTCGGTACCGGCACCAAGGGCGGGGCCGGCGCCTTCGGCACCCCAGCGCTCGTGATGGGCTACTACGACGGCAACACGGTCACCGCGTTCTGGAACTATGCCCAGAACTACGCGATGAGCGACAATAACTGGACCGACCAATTCGGCCCATCGACTCCCGGCGCGCTCAACATGTTCGCGGGCCAGGCTAACGGCGCGGTGGTTCCGCCCGGTCTTTCCGCCTCCGTGATCCCGGACGGCCAGGGTGGCTTCACGCTCATCAACGACACCGACCCCACCGGCGACGTCTGCTCGAGCAAGACGGCACAGGTTTCGTTTACGGGCAAGAACATCGGCGACCTGCTCAACGCAGCCAATATTCCGTGGGGCTCGTTTATGGGCGGGTTCAACCTGCAAACCGTCAACGGCAACGGCACCTCGGGCTGTGGGCGCACCACGACTGGTCTCAGCGGCACCACTGCGGACTACATCCCGCACCACGCCTGGTTCCAGTACTATGCGTCGACCGCCAACCTGAACCACGCTCGGCCGGCGTCGATCAAGGAGGTCGGCCACAACGGTCCGGCCAACCATGCCTATGACCTCGAAGACTTCATGCAGGCGGTCGGCTCCGGCAACTATCCTGCGGTGTCCTTCATCAAGCTGCCGGCCTATCAGGACGGTCACGGCGGTTATTCGAATCCGCTGGACGAACAGTTCGGTACGGTCAGCCTGATCAACTTCCTTCAGGAACAGGAAGATTGGGACTCCACCGCCGTGATCATCGCTTATGACGACTCCGACGGATGGTACGACCATGCGTCGACCACGATCACGCACGGCTCGTTCTCGACAGTCACGACGACGGTCAGGACTTCGACGACTCCGGTCGATGTCGATCAGTTGAACGGCGCCGGCAACTGCGGCATCCCCGGTGTCACGCCGAAGCCGGTCGGTGTCTCCGGTCAGCCCGTCGACGGCCGTTGCGGTCCGGGCACGCGCATGCCCTTCCTGGTGATCTCGCCTTACGCCAAGAAGAACTATGTCAGCCACACGCTGACGACCCAGGCCTCGATCCCGCAATTCATCGAGGACAATTGGCTGAATGGCCAGCGTATCGGTCAGGGCTCGTTCGATGCCTCGGCCGGTTCGATCATGGACATGTTCGACTTCTCGCAGAAGAAATCGACCAAGCTGATCCTCGATCCGACCTTCGGTGTCGTGGACAGCAAGTCGACCGACAAGAACTAGGCGTAAGTTCTTCCAGGCAATTGCAAAATCGTGCGCGCGCGCGGCGCCGGCCTCATGGCCGGCGTCGTTGTGCGTCCGACAGAGCGCTTTTTCAGCCGGACCTACACATACCTGTCACCGAGGCTCCCTATCTGTCTCTGCCGCACGGCTCAAAATCGTTTTGAGAGGCACAAGGGAAAAAGATGAAAAGGCTTCGCACAATCGTGTGGTCTCTCGGCGCCGGCCTTCTTGCCGGGGCGGTCTTCGCTGCCGAGCCGCAAACGCAAAGTGGCGAAAATCCCAATCCGGTTCGCCTGATCCGTCGCCCGGTCCAGCCGCTGTCGGCGATGGCAAGGCTTGGCCGCGATATCTTCTTCGACACCAGCCTGTCGTCGTCGGGCAAGCTTGCCTGCGCTTCCTGTCACAGCCCGGACCATGCCTATGGGCCGCCGACCGACGCTCCGGTGATGCTCGGTGGTCCGGACATGAAACTGCAAGGCATGCGCGCGGTGCCGTCGCTGACCTATCTGGACAAGCAGCCCGAATTCTCCATCGGCCCCGATGATCCGATGAACGAGAATGTCGATCTGGCGCAGCTCGCCGAGGCGGGCAAGACCGCGGAGCGCGCTCAAAAAGTTGCAACGGATACGGCGCAAAAGGCCAACATCGTGCCGCAGGGCGGTCTGTTCTGGGACGGACGCGCCGACACGCTTCAGATCCAGGCTAACGGCCCGATGCTCGATCCGAGGGAAATGGATGGCGGCAGCATCGAGATCATCGCCGAAAAACTGCGCAACGCGCCTTATGCGAAGAAGTTTGCGACATTGTTCGGCGAACGGATCTTCAAGGACACCAAACTTTTGGTCGCCGAAGCCACCTTTGCGGTCGGCCGTTATCAGTTCGAGGAGCCGAGCTTCCACCCCTATGACAGCAAGTACGACTACTGGCTGGAGGGCAAGGCGCGGCTGAGCGAGGCCGAGCTGCGCGGCCTCAAGCTGTTC
>NZ_DASSRP010000400.1:0-3870 GCF_035701725.1 Bradyrhizobium sp. | reverse complement strand
GGTTGAAAGCAATTTGGTTCGAACCTCGACACCCCGCAGGGCTGTAACGGCCTTCGGGAGGGCAGGCTTCAAGATCGTCGTCTTGCCCATGTCGCTGGGGCCTTTGGGCCCCCGAAAGTGAAGGGTGGGCGGGACGATGGGTGCAACCCGGCGGTCCCGCGTGAGAATGCGAAGGCCGCCAACCGGAGAGAGCTTGCTGTGGAAAGAGCGGCAAAAAAGGGCGCTGTCGAGGAGCTGAATGGTCTGTTCAAGACCACCAGCGTCGCGATCGTGGCCCACTATTCCGGCCTGACCGTTGCCCAGATGCAGAAGCTGCGCATGCAGATGAAGCAGGCTGGCGCCTCGGTAAAGGTCTCGAAGAACCGTCTCGCCAAAATTGCTCTTGAAGGCACTGACGTCGTTGCTATCGGCTCCCTGCTGAAGGGGCCGACCGTGATCGCGACTTCCAAAGATCCGGTAGCAGCGCCGAAGGTTGCCATCGAATTCGCCAAGGCGAACGAACAGTTCGTCATTCTCGGCGGCTCGATGGGCAAAACCGTCCTGAATGTCGATGGCGTGAAGGCGCTTGCCTCGCTGCCCTCGCTCGACGAACTGCGCGGCAAGCTCGTTGGCCTTCTCGTGGCGCCGGCGACCAAGATCGCTCAGCTGTCGAATGCGCCTGCGGCCAAGCTCGCGCGCGTCATTCAGGCTCATGCCTCCAAGGGCGAAGCGGCCTGACGGCTCTCGCTAAACAGTAACAACCTGGTTCGAACCAATACGTTTAAGGAAACAGATCAATGGCTGACTTGCAGAAGATTGTTGACGACCTCTCGAGCCTGACGGTGCTCGAAGCGGCCGAACTCGCCAAGCTCCTCGAAGAAAAGTGGGGCGTCTCCGCGGCTGCGGCCGTGGCGGTGGCCGGTCCCGCCGCCGGCGGCGCTGCCGCTGCCCCGGCCGAAGAGAAGACCGAGTTCACGGTCGTTCTGGCCGCCTCTGGCGACAAGAAGATCGAGGTCATCAAGGAAGTCCGCGCCATCACCGGTCTTGGCCTCAAGGAAGCCAAGGACCTCGTCGAAGGCGCTCCGAAGCCGCTGAAGGAAGGCGTCAACAAGGAAGAGGCCGACAAGATCAAGGCTCAGCTCGAAAAGGCTGGCGCGAAGGTCGAGCTCAAGTAACCGTAGGTTTGAGCTGGATTCCGGACACGCGAAGCGTGGATCCGGGATCTGGAGCAAAAGACGTGGATGGCCGGGTCAAGCCTGGCCATGACAGAAAGCGGATCGCCCGCCGGGTTCCATCAGGCGGGCGTCCTACACGAGAAAGTGTGGGGATGGAGGGGGATACCCCTCGATTTTCCACGATTGCCATCCCATATCGGGACGGCAGCACGAAAACACGGCAGGTGAGAGGAACCGCAAGGTTTCGCCGCAAGCCGTTGGGAGATAGGCAATTTCGGGCTTTGCAGTCCGTAACGAAGCGGTTTTAGACGTGCGGGTGCGTTAGAGCGCCCCGCGCGTCGCTTTGCGTTCTTTGGATGGCGGAACCTTTTGATCCAGGACTTGAACGTCCGGAAAAGGAAAGGCGAGCGGCTCAGGGAACGAAAACGAAATTCAACTCCGAAGGCGATTTTGACATCACCGCTTTCGGAAAGGTTCGCTCCCTCCAGGGGCGACGATAACGAGAGGCCACTATGGCGCAGCAGACGTTCACCGGTCGCAAACGCGTACGCAAGTTTTTCGGACACATCAAGGAAGTCGCAGAGATGCCGAACCTCATCGAGGTTCAGAAGGCGTCCTATGACCAATTCCTGATGGTGGATGAGCCCCCGGGCGGCCGGCTCGACGAAGGTCTGCAAGCGGTGTTCCGCTCGGTGTTCCCGATCTCGGATTTCTCCGGCACCTCGATGCTGGAATTCGTCCGCTATGAATTCGAGCCGCCGAAATATGACGTCGACGAGTGCCGCCAGCGCGGCATGACCTTTGCCGCGCCGCTGAAGGTGACGCTGCGCCTGATCGTGTTCGATATCGATGAGGAAACCGGCGCCAAGTCGGTGAAGGACATCAAGGAGCAGGACGTCTACATGGGCGACATCCCGCTCATGACGATGAACGGCACCTTCATCGTCAACGGTACCGAGCGCGTCATCGTCTCGCAGATGCATCGTTCGCCCGGCGTGTTCTTCGACCACGACAAGGGCAAGACGCACTCGTCCGGCAAGCTGTTGTTCGCCGCGCGCGTCATTCCCTACCGCGGCTCCTGGCTCGACATCGAGTTCGACGCCAAGGACATCGTCTATGCGCGTATCGACCGTCGCCGCAAGATTCCGGTGACGTCGTTGATGTTCGCGCTTGGCCTCGATGGCGAGCAGATCCTTTCGACCTTCTACAAGAAGATCAACTACAAGCGCGCCAAGGAAGGCTGGCGCGTGCCGTTCGATGCCACGCGCTTCCGCGGCTATTCCACCATCAACGACCTGATCGATGCCGACAGCGGCAAGGTCGTGCTCGAAGCCGGCAAGAAGCTCACCGTGCGCGCCGCGCGCCAGCTCCAGGAAAAGGGGCTGAAAGCACTGCGGATGTCGGACGAGGAACTGGTCGGCAACTATCTCGCCGAGGACCTCGTCAATCCGAAGACCGGTGAAATCTATGCGGAGGCCGGTGAGGAAATCACCGACAAGCTGCTGAAGGTCTTGAACGAGCAGGGCTACAAGGAACTGCCGATCCTTGACATCGACCACGTCAATGTCGGCGCCTACATCCGCAACACGCTGCATGCCGACAAGAACATGACGCGTGAAGACGCGCTGTTCGACATCTATCGCGTGATGCGTCCGGGCGAGCCGCCGACGCTGGATTCGGCACAGGCGATGTTCCAGTCGCTGTTCTTCGACGCCGAGCGCTACGACCTGTCGGCCGTGGGCCGCGTCAAGATGAACATGCGCCTTGATCTCGATGCGCCCGACACCCAGCGCACGCTGCGCAAGGAAGACATCCTGGCCGTCATCAAGACGCTGGTCGACCTGCGCGACGGCAAGGGCGAGATCGACGACATCGACCATCTCGGCAACCGCCGGGTGCGCTCGGTCGGCGAACTGATGGAGAACCAGTACCGCATCGGCCTGTTGCGCATGGAGCGCGCGATCAAGGAGCGCATGTCGAGCGTCGATATCGACACCGTGATGCCGCAGGACCTGATCAACGCCAAGCCGGCGGCTGCCGCCGTGCGCGAGTTCTTCGGCTCCTCGCAGCTCTCGCAGTTCATGGACCAGACCAACCCGCTCAGCGAGATCACCCACAAGCGCCGCCTCTCGGCGCTTGGCCCGGGCGGTCTGACCCGCGAGCGCGCGGGCTTCGAGGTGCGCGACGTGCACCCGACGCACTACGGCCGCATCTGCCCGATCGAGACGCCGGAAGGTCCGAACATCGGCCTGATCAACTCGCTCGCCACCTTCGCGCGCGTGAACAAATACGGCTTCGTCGAGACGCCGTACCGGAAGATCAAGGACGGCCGCGTCACCGACGAGGTCGTGTACCTCTCGGCGATGGAGGAGGGCCGCTACCGCGTGGCGCAGGCCAACGTGCCGCTCGACAACCGCGGCCGCTTCACCGAAGACCTCGTGGTCTGCCGTCACGCCGGCGAAGTGCTGCCGGTGACGCCGGACAAGGTTGACTACATGGACGTGTCGCCGAAGCAGCTCGTTTCGGTGGCCGCCGCGCTGATCCCGTTCCTCGAGAACGACGACGCCAACCGCGCGCTGATGGGCTCGAACATGCAGCGTCAGGCGGTGCCGCTGGTTCGCGCCGAGGCGCCGTTCGTCGGCACCGGCATGGAAGGCGTGGTTGCCCGCGACTCGGGCGCTGCGATCGCGGCCCGCCGCTCCGGCGTGATCGACCA
>NZ_DASSRP010000399.1:0-40702 GCF_035701725.1 Bradyrhizobium sp. | reverse complement strand
TCAGCCTTCGGATAGCGCTTCAGGCGCAGCCCGAATGACATGTTCTCCGCAACCGTCATATGCGGATAGAGGGCGTAGTTCTGGAATACCATCGCGATATCGCGATCCTTCGGCGGCACGTCGTTGACGATGTCGCCGCCGATCATGATGTCGCCGTCGGAAATGTCTTCCAACCCCGCGATCATCCGCAGCGTCGTCGACTTGCCGCAGCCCGATGGGCCGACCAGCACGACGAACTCGTGATCCGCGATGTCGAGATCGATGCCACGGACGGCCTCCACATCGTCGTAGCGCTTCACCACCTTGCGCAAATTCACCTCGGCCATCGGCTTCAACCCTTCGTCGCGCCTGCCGTAAGGCCGGCAATGTAATAGTCCATCAGGAAAGCATAGATGATGAGCGGCGGGGCAGCGCCGAGCAGGGCGCCGGTCATGATCTGGCCCCAGTTGAACACATCACCCTTGATCAGCGTGGTCGTGATGCCGACGGGCAGCACGAGCTGGTCGACCGAGGTCGTGAGCACCAACGGGTAAAGGAACTGAGCCCAGGAAACGGTGAAGGCGAAAATGGTTGCGGCGATCAATCCGGGCAGGGCAACCGGAATGAAGATCCGGATCAGCGTCTGCAGCCAGGACGCCCCGTCGATGATTGCGGCTTCATCCAGCTCTTTGGGAATCGACGCGAAGTATCCGATCATGATCCACGTGCAAAACGGCACCGTCAGTGTCGGATAGATGAACAGCAGCACGTACCATCTGTTGAGCAGTGTGATGCCGGTCAGGTCCTGGAAGACCGCCAGCATCTTGAACAGGGGAATGAACAAGAGGCTGTCCGGAATGAGATAGGTGAGGAATACGCCGGTCGCGAGCGTTGCCGAGCCCCAGAATTTCATCCGGGCGAGCGCGAACGCTGCCGGTACGCTGATCAGCATGGTCACGATCACGACTACGACGGAGACGACAGCGGAATTCCAGAAGAAGCGCAAGAACTGATCCGAGGTCAGAAGCTCGACATAGTTCGACAGCGTCGGATGGAACACCCACCACGGATTGGTTGCGGCCCCGATTTCCGCGCTGCTCTTCAGCGAGGTGATCAGCATGTAGACAGGCGGCGTCAGCGAAAAGATCGCAAACAGGATCAGGAAGAAATACGACCAGCGCAGCGCCCAAGCGCGGTCGCGGCTCATGCTGCCGTATTTGACCTTGCGGCGAGGACCAGCCTTGTCGATTGCAAGGGTGCTCATCAGGCTTCGTTCCCGCGTTTGTTGACATCGCGCAGGATGAATATCGCCGCAATAGCCAAGATCGGCACCATGAACAGCGAGACGCTGGCGCCGAGCGGAATATCGCTGCTCTGGATGCCCACCTGGAACGCCCAGGTGGCGAACAAGTGCGTCGTATCCAGCGGACCGCCGGAGGTCAGGATGCGCACGATGTCGAAATTAGCGAACGTCACGATCAGCGAGAACAGCGTGGTGATGGCGATGATATTGCGCATCATCGGCAAGGTGACGTACCAGATCCGCTGCCACCAATTGGCGCCGTCGATCGCGGCCGCTTCATAGAGCTGGTCCGGAACCGACTTCAGCGCCGCTAGATACATGATCATGAAGAACGGCGCGCCATACCAGACGTTGACAAGGATGACCGAGAAGCGCGCCCATCCGGTTTCGCCAAGCCATGGAATCGGCCCGATGCCGAACAACGAAAGCGTGTAGTTGAAGGCGCTGTAGGAAGGATCGAACAGCCAGAGCCAGGCGAGCGTGCTCATGGCCGGCGGTATCACCCAGGGCACCAGCAGCATGCCCCGCCATTTCCGCTGTCCTTTTGCCGGCGTGTTGTGGACGAGATGGGCGACGATAAAGCCGATCAGCGCCTTGAAGATCACCGCGGTGATCGCAAAGATGCAGGACTGCTCGACCACCATCCAGAACGTTTCGCGCTTGAACAGGAAGGTGAAATTGCCGAACCCGACGAACCGCTGCATCGATTTGTTGAGGGTTGCAAGGTGGACGGAATAGATCGCCGGATAAAGCACAAGGAGCGCGATCAGGACGATCAGAGGCAGCGTCAGGAAGAACGCCACGGTCGACTTTCGCTTTAGCGCGTTGTGCAGGCCTGTTCGCTTGCGAGCGCTGGGAGCGGCAGCAACCTGACCTTGCTCAACGACGACATCGGCCATGCAGTTAACTTCCTTGCAGAGTGGCGAAGCCTGCGGCGCTTGCCGGCTTCTTTCGATCAGGCAAAGCGAAGGATGGAATGCCGGAGCAGTTGATGCACGAAACCTGAACCGCTCCGGTCATGTCCACTCTAGCTTCGCATGAAGCCCTCGCACTCGCTCTCAGCCCAGGCGAGTGTTGCTTCCATCTTCTCGCCCCGTGCGTAACGGAGCGCCATCTTGGTCAACGTGGCCTGGAAATAGATCTGCTGGGCGATCTTGGGCGGCGCGGGTGACGCCGCGATCGACATCTTCTGACGATTGTAGGGGTCCGGGTAGTGGTAGAGCGTGCCCTTCGGTGGCCCTTCCTCGGCCCAGGTCTTGAACTTGGTCATGTTCGCGTAGGCGGGCAGGTCGTAACCGCCGCTCACCTGAACGAATTTTTCGATCGAAGACGGCTGCGACAGATGGGTGAGCAGGCTCTTGGCCGCCGCCTTGTTCTTGCTGAAACTCCACAGGCCCCAGAAGTAGGGCAGGAAGGGTGCGAAGCGGCCTTTTGGACCGGCGGGACAGCCGTGGGTCCAGCACTGCTCGGCGACCTGCGGGGCATCCCGCTTGGCCACCGCCCAGGCGCTTGGCGGATTCATGATGAGCGCGCCCTTGCCGGAGATCAGCCACTTGTTGTTGGAGGCATCGTCCCAGGACGGTGCGTCGGGTGGAAGAACGGCGATCAGCTGCTTGTAGTATTCGAGCGCCTGCCGCACCGCATCGGTCTTCACCGTAAGGTCGCCCTTGGCGTTGACAAGCTCGGCACCAAAGGACTGAAAAATGGCTCCCGCGGTATCGACACTGTCGGTGGTCTCGCCCAGACCGATCCCGAACGATGCGCCAGCCTTGTGACAGGCTTCCGCGGCTTTCAGGAATGTATCGAGCGTCCAGTTGTCGTCTTTCGGAGGCGCGCCCGCCGGGTACATCTCCTGCACGTCGATGTTGGCGAATTTCTTCATCAAATCGATGCGCGAGCAGGGCCCCTTGATCTGGCTGCCGGGCGTCGCCGGTACGGCCAGCCACTTGCCGCCGGATTGACCGAGATAAGAGGTCGTGCCGTTGACCGCCCCATTCTGCTTGATCAGCGGTTCCATGATGTCGTTGAGCGGCTCGAGCTGCTCGGCGTAGGCCTGCGGCCACCAGGACGGCATCTGGAGAATGTCGTGGCCGGACTTGGCCTGGGCCTCGGCCGCCGCGGTCAGCTCAATCTTCTTGTTGTTGCTGGTGATGTAGTCGATCGAAACTTCGACCTTTTCCTTGGCCGCCCACTCATTGACCAGATCGGTGGAGGCTTTGTTGGCGCCGGGAACCCAGTGGTCCCAGAAGCCGATCGAAACTGTACCGGCCGCCCGCGCCGATCTGACATAGGGCGCCGAAATCAGGGCCGCGGATGACAACGCAGTGGCGGCTACGAACTGCCGCCGAGAAAGCCTTCTCCTGGACATCGCATTCCCTCCAATGTTCTGCTGTTTTTTCTTCGTCTGGCCGAGACCACTGGCGGGTCCTGCATTCACAAGTCGGCGCGAAGTTTTGACCGATCAGACCAGAATTGGCAGCCGGTGTCGAGAAATGAGGCTACCGGAGCCTCTAGAACTATCGTTGCGTTTCGCCGCACCCCTGCAGCGCCGGCTTCGACGGTCACGTCGGGCAAGCGGCGCCCTGTTGCGCCGCAAACCACGGAGCGCGCGCTTTCGGAAGTGCATCAGAGCTGGTCGGGGCCGCCGACCTAACTTGGACTCCCAGGCGCCTGGGCCACCGTGGACTTGTCTGCGCTGGTAGCGATAATGTCGGTCATCGTGGATGATTCAAAGTCAATCATCCGCATCACCCGACGCCGATCAAATGGAGTCCGAAATGATCCGCGCAATTCCGGCCACGCATCTGCGACCAGGATTGTTCCTTGGGGCCATCGTTGTTCTGCTTCTGGGTACGCCTCAAGCGGCCTCTGCCCAAGGGTTGGTCAAGGGCATGCAGGAGGGCGCGGAGGCCGGCAACAAGGCAGCCGGCCCTGTTGGCGGCGTATTGGGAGGAGCGATCGGCGCGATCGGCGGAGTCTTTGGTGGCGCGTTGGGCGTGGGCAATGAAAGGCCGCAGAACCAGCCCCCGCAGCAGCAACAACAACCCTCCGCCAATGCCGCCAAGCCAGCCACGTCGGCAAAACCGAAAGCCACGAAAACCGCCAAGGCTTCTCCAGTGCCGGTGCCGGCCACGACCGCTTCGGCCAAACCGATTGAGGTCCTGACACAGCCCGGCGAGCCGGAATTGACTGCCGAGCAGATTGTGGCCAACAGCGACGCCTATATTGACCGGATCAAGGCAGAACTGAAGTTGACGCCGGAGCAGGAAAAGAACTGGTCGGCTTTCAACAGCGCCATGCACTATCTCGGCCACAATGGCGCCGAGCGCCTTAATCTGCGGATTGCTCGCGCCAAGCGCGATCCACCAGACGATATCGTGGAACAGATGCGCAATGAGGCCCAGTTTTTGGTGGACCGTGCCGCTGACCAGCGCGCGGTGGCGGACGCCGCCGAGCCCTTGTTCATGAGCCTGGACGACAGGCAGAAAACGACATTCATTGCGGAAATGGTGCGGCTAAGCCACGAACGTGGGCTGGACTAGGCCATCAACGGACATCGCGGCGGCAGAAGGATCTGCCGCCGTTTCCATTTCAAGCGGCGGCGAATAGCCGGGTACTCAGGCCCTGGGGTAGGTGGAAGGCTAGGCACCCGGCTATCCTGCCGCAGCGGCGGCGGAGCCCAAATCGTCATGCAAAATTGAGGAAAAGCTGACCGCTTCGCGCCCGAGATATGGCCGCCTTATGACCTTGTCTGGATTCAAGGAAGAACCAGGAATCTCGTGGCCAGCGGAGCGGGGTTGGCGTTCGCAACAGCGTCAAGCCTTCGGAAAATTCAGTTCCACGCCGACACCGTCAGGATCGTAGAGAAAGAATTGCGTGTCTCCGGTACGCGGCACGATGCTTTCGCGAAATTTGACGTTATTGGACTGTAAACGTTTGCGCATACCCTCGACGTCGGACGCCGCGAACGCAATGTGATCCAGCCGCCCGGTGTTCTCGAATTTCTTCTCGGTACCGCGAACGACGATGCCCTCGCGTGGCTGGCGCGTGCCCATCAAATGGACGGTCGCGACGCCTCCCGAGTAGAGCCAGTAGCCCGGAAAACCGAGCGGCGGCCGATCGCCGTTCTCCAGTCCAAGCACATCGCAATAGAAGTCCTTGGTGCGTTCGAGGTCTGCAGGTTCGATCGTGTAATGCTGTAGTCCGCCGAGCGGCATGGTCGTTCTCCTTCGAAGTGTTCTTTTTGGTTCGCATGAGCGAGCGCGCGTCAGGCCTTCAACGCCAGTTCCGCATCGATCTGCTCAATAGATTTGCCACGGGTCTCCAAGCCGAAAAAATAGTACACCGAGCCGGCCATCAAGAACCAGCATCCGAGATAAAGGAAAGCCAGAGGAATCTGGGTTAAGGGTACGTCAGGCTTGAGATAATTGCCGCTGCCAACGATCAAAGCGAGGCCGACCGGACCAATGATCTTGCCGATTCCACCAAAGCCGTAGGCGGATCCCATGCCGGAAGTCCGCAGGTGCGCGGGCCAGACCTCGGCTGCATAAGGACCGACGAGCGCAAAACCGCCATCTGCAAAGAAGAAGCCTGCAGCGAGCAACAGCCAGAACAGAGAAATTCCCATCACCGTGGCGTCGTAGTTGTAGCCGGCGAGGATCGTGAGCAGGCCGGCGCCGAAGCCGAGCAGTCCGCCGGCAGTGCGTCGACCGAACCATTCCGAGAAGAACGAAAACGAGAGTCGTCCGACGAAACCGAACACGCTCAAAAGGATCATCATCTTTGCAGCCTCTTGTGGCGAGACCTTCAGCAGCAGCACGAACAGCGCAGGCGCCCACAGCGTGATGCCATAGACGCCGGTCTGTGCTCCGGCATTGCCGAGCCACGATACCAGCAGGCTTCGTGGGTATTTGAAGAGATCAAGCCAATTGCTTCGGCGGATTGATCCGGCGTCCGCCGCGGTCGGCAACGGCAAGGATGCGGGGTCTATCCGTAGGGCCCAGGCCAGCGACTTTCGCGCTTCTTCGTAGCGACCCTGTCGGCAAAGCCATCGCGGCGATTCCGGAACCCAGACACGAACCAGAAGTACCAGCAGCGCAGGCAACACGCCGATGGCAAACAGCAGCCGCCACTCGCCGGAGCCGATTGCGGAACCCAGCACCGCGCCGAGGCCGACGCCAAGCGGGATGACGCAGGTCACCAGACCTCCGGTCCAGCCGCGTTTCGATGACGGCATGAATTCCTGCACCAGCGGCAGGTCGACGCAGTAAAGCCCGCCGACGCCAAGTCCGACGAAAAAGCGCATGACCGCGAGATAGATCCAGCCGTTGTCTGGCGTGAAATACAGAAGGCCGGTCGCAAACGAGAAGTTCAGAACCGTGCCGATGAAGACCTTGCGCCGGCCGATGCGATCAGCGAGCCAGCCCCAACCGAAAGCGCCGACGATGGCGCCGATCCCCGAACTCATCAGCACGGTTGCCGACTGGCCGAACGTCAGTTTCCACGGGCCAATCAGGAATGCGAGCACAAAGCCTATGAGGAAGTAGTCGAAGAATTCGAGCGCATCGCCGAAAATGGCTGCGACAAGAATCTTGATTTGATTGCCGGTCAGGCGCGTCTGCCGATCGAGAATCTCGAACATGGCATCTCCTTGGGGAGCAGCGTTTCCGTGGCGCTTGTTTTTGCCGAACCGGGATTGCGCCTGAAGTGCCGGCCGGGGTCGAAAGGCTAGCTCGCTGATCCGCTTCGCGGAAGCCAAGCCGCCTCAATTCTGCTATTCGGCAGCGCTGCGATCGGGCGGGACCTGACCTTGGGACCGGGGCTCGCGGCCAGGCCCGCATCACTACGGATATTTTCTTTAGGTTTTGGAGCTAGATTGGCGAGTTAGAGGGATTCTGACGGCACCCATGGAAGAGAAGCGCAAACACCAGCGAACTGAGATCAACGAACCAGCCTACGTGTCGGCTGGCGGATCGGTCATGCGTTGCGTGGTGCGGAATATCTCGCCGGACGGGGCCGCGCTTGATGTCGAAAATCCTGCCTTCGTTCCCGGTCAATTTCGCCTGGTGATGGCAAAGGACTCCTCGACCCACAACTGCCGCGTGATCTGGATTCGCGAAAAGCGGATCGGCGTCGCCTTCACAAAATCCGCCGCTCAATAGCTGGCCGTTTCCAGCATCTGTCCGCATGATCGTTGATGAGGAGCAAGCCACCCGACGGTGGCTTGCTCCTCGTTATCGGCTTACACGCCGGTCTGGGTGATGAACTTGGTGCTGAGATAGGCGTCGAGCCCTTCGATGCCGCCTTCCGAACCGTAGCCAGAGTCCTTCATGCCACCGAACGGCGTCTCCGGCAGCGCCAAAGCGAAATGGTTGATCGACATCATGCCCGCCTCGACCGCCGCACCGATTGCGGTCGCCGTCTTGGCAGATTTGGTGAAGGCATAGGATGCCAGGCCGAACGGCAGACGGTTGGCTTCTTCCGCGGCGTCATCGAATTTCGAGAACGGCGAGATGAGTGCCAATGGTGAGAACGGTTCCTCGTTCATCGCGCGGGCCGACTTCGGCACGTCGGTCACGACGGTGGGTTCGAAAAAGTACCCCTTGTTGCCGACGCGATTACCGCCCGTCGCAACCTTGGCACCTTTGCCGACGGCATCCTGCACCATGGTCTCGATCGCCGCGACGCGGCGGTCGTTGGCAAGCGCCCCCATCGTGGATCCGGCGTCGAGACCGTTACCGATCTTGAGCGCCTTGGCGCCATCGACAAACTGCTTGATGAACTTGTCGTAGACGCCTTCCTGCACCAGGAAGCGCGTCGGCGAGATACAGACCTGACCGGCGTTGCGATACTTGGCGGCGACCATGATCTTGGCGGCGGATTCCACGTCGGCATCGTCGAACACGATGACGGGAGCGTGACCGCCGAGTTCCATGGTTACGCGCTTCATGTGTTGACCCGCCATGGCCGCGAGATGCTTGCCGACGGTGGTCGAGCCGGTGAAGGAGATCTTCCGGATCACCGGATGCGGAATCAGATATTCGGAGATTTCGGACGGCACGCCATAGACCAGATTGATCACGCCGGCCGGCACGCCCGCATCGGCGAATGCCCGGATCAGTTCGGCGGGCGAGGCCGGTGTCTCTTCCGGTGCCTTGACGATGATCGAGCAGCCGGCAGCCAGCGCGGCGCTCATTTTTTTCACCACCTGATTGATCGGGAAATTCCAGGGCGTGAAGGCGGCAACCGGACCGACGGGATCCTTGATGGCCATCTGGTAGACGCCGGGGGCGCGCGCCGGAATCAGGCGTCCATAGGCGCGTCGGCCCTCCTCGGCGAACCACTCGATGGTGTCGGCGGCCGACAGCGTCTCGATCCTGGCCTCGGCCAGGATCTTGCCTTGCTCAGTGGTCATGATGGTCGCGATTTTTTCGGCACGCTCGCGGATCAACTCGGCCGCTTTGCGCATCAGCTTGGAGCGCTCGAGGGAGGAGACCATGCGCCAGGCTTTGAAGCCTTTTTCGGCTGCTTGCAGCGCTTCGTCGAGATCGGCCTTCGCGGCATGGGCGACGGTGCCGACTACCTCTTCGGTTGCGGGATTAAGGACGGGTATGGTCTTTCCGGAAGCGGCGGGACGCCATCTGCCATCGATATACAACTGCACATTCGGGTAGGTCATTCTGCTGTCTCCGGTTCCTTTGGGCTTCCCCTCTGCCGCGCGGGACAACAACACGTTCAGTGCCCTGATTTCAAGGGCCGGACCGGCGTCAAGCGGCTGCCTGAAGACCGCATGCGGACCTCAGGCAGGGGTTATTGCCCCCGGGAGAACCGCACAAATCCGTCCCGGTTAGGCATGCGCACCGCCGGCAGCGTCTTGGCATCAATCGTATCGTTTTCACCGATCACTCCATTCTGCCAAAGCAGATAGGCGACGACGGCATAGACCTCTTCATCCCTGAGCGATTTTGGATCGTTCAACGGCATCGCGCGGCGAACGTAATCGAACACGGTGGTGGCATAGGGCCAGAAATTGCCGACCGTCTTGACGGGCGCCTGGCCCGGCGCGAGCAGGTCGGGTCCGCCAACCAGCCGGTCGTTTGGCTTGCCTGCACCCTTCTCGCCATGGCAGCCAAGACACTTCGCAACATAGACCTGTTCACCTTGCTGCGGTGTACCGCTGCCCGGCGGCAGACCTGCACCATCAGGACCAATGCTGACATCCCACGAGGTGATCTCCTCGGCGCTGACAGCCTTTCCGAGATTGGGGCTCTCCGCCAGCGCCGCACTGTGCCAGACAAAGAGAGCCAACCAGGCCGCAAGGCGCGCCTTATGCGTAGACATGTTTGACCTCGCCGCCTTGCGCCACGCTCCAACTGGTGATCCCGTTGAAGTGATAGGCGCCTCTGGCGCCACGGTCGGCGATCAGTTTGGCCCGCGACGGCTGCACATATCCGGAATCGTCGGCTGCCCGGCTCTGAAGAACGGCGGGTCCGCCATCCCAACGCCAGGGCGCACGGAAACGCGTGATCGCGTTCGGCAGTACCGGCTCCTGAAGCGCCGCCAACGTCCAACTCGCGCCGCCGTCCGCGGAGACTTCGACCTTCGTAATCTTTCCATAGCCGGACCAGGCAAGCCCCGCGATCTCATAGAGACCGGCGGCACCCATGGTCAGGCCGGGGGAGGGACGCGTGATGACTGATTTGGCTTCCTGCGCGAAACAGAACTGCAGCGATTTTCCGTCGTTGAGCAGGATTGTGTACTTCGAGGTCTCGTCCTTGGTCATCGTCGGCCCTTCGGTCAGCTTGAGCCGCCGCAGCCATTTGACGTTCATGTTGCCTTCATAGCCCGGCAGCAGCAGCCGCATCGGATAGCCATTGGAGGGCCGCACGGGTTCGCCGTTCTGGTAGATCGCAATCAGCGCATCATCCATTGCTTTGGCAAGCGGAACGCTGCGGCTCATGCCGGATGCGTCCGCGCCCTCGGCGAGAAGCCATTGCGCACCCGGCTCAACACCAGCCTCCTGCAAGAGCGTGGCGAGCCTCACGCCGGTCCATTCGGCGCATGATAGCAGCCCGTGAATTGGCTGAACACCGGCCTGCGCCGGCTCCTTTTGATAGAGCACAGAACTGTTGCCGGCGCATTCGATGAAAGCGACACGAGACTCCATCGGGTAGCGCATCAGAGAATCGAGCGTGAAGACCAGCGGCCGTTTGACGCGGCCGTGGATCAGGAGCCGATGCGCTTCCGGATTGATGTCGGGGATGCCGGCATGGTGGCGCTCGAAATGAAGCCCATTCGGCGTGATCGTGCCCTCGAGGAGGTGGTGCGGCGTGCGCGAGGTTCCGGTTCCTGTGGTGCCCGGCGCACTTGCGAATGTGCGTATGATCTTGCCGGCATATTTCGAAGGCTGTCCATAAGCCGTAAAGGGTGAACCCGGCGTTTTCATCCAGGGTTCGATCGCTAGTGTTTCGGCCGCGGCGGTGGTCTCGGGCAGCGCCGAACTTCCGATCGCCGCCGCACCAGCGCTCAGAAAAAGACGCCGGTGGAGAAGTCCGTTTCCGGCGGCTTGTTCCGCCCCGCTAGGCCGCTTGTTCCTGCGCATCATGTCCTCCAAATCGGCAAAGCACCAAGTCACGCCATTACGGCTCAAGTCGCGCGCGAATGGCATCCGCAATTTCGTCAGGTGTCACGCCGGGCGGCAGAAAGCCGAGATATTTTCCGTCCTTGCCGATCAGGTAGATGAAGCCAGTGTGATCGACCGAGTACTCGCCCGGCGCGGTGGCGCTGTTCTTGGCAAAGAACGTCCGGTACGCGATTGCGGTTTTCTTGATATCGGCAACCGATCCGGTCAAACCGATCAATCGCGGGTGAAACGAAGAGACGAATTCGGCAAGCCGTGCCGGCGTATCACGCTCGGGATCGACAGTAATGAACAGCGGCTGCACCGCCTCGGAGAGTGTCCCGAGCTTGTCGAGCGCAAGCGAAATCGATTGCAGTTCGGTCGGACATACATCCGGACAATAGGTATAGCCGAAATACAGCACGACGAGCTTGCCGCGGAAATCGGCATCGGTGCGGCGATGTCCCGCCTGATCGGTCAGTTCGAATGGACCGCCGACTGGCGCGCGGCCGGATATCAGGCCCTCGATCAATTCTGTCGGGGAGGGTTCGGCGGCCTCGTTCGCGGTCAAAGGCGTGGACAAGAACGCGCAAGCCGCGACCGCAAGCCAAATGCGTCCGCGCGCCACTCCAATAGTTGAACGCACTTTACGATCGGACAACGTCACGCCGTGAACTCCCGAAAAACAACGCCTTCTCGCGAGAAACCCCCGAGAAGGCGCATGGATCGTACTCAATGCCGGTTGATCACTCGACGATCACCTGACCGTACATCCAGGGATGTGGCGAGCAGATGTAGTAGTAGATGCCGGGCTTGTCGAACTTGACCGTCTTCGTTTCGCCCTGGGCCAAGGCACCTGTGCTCCAACTGTTGCTCGGCTGCAATCCGCTGGCGTCATGCGGAATGTCACCGACATTGGTGAAGGTCAGCGTTGTGCCACTCTTGATCCGCGTGCGAGCTGGAGAGAAGCTGTACTCGGTATTGTTGGCGCCGATCTTGATCGTATCGGCCCCTGCTGCGATCGGCCCGGTCGGACCGGCCACCGTCTGCGGCGGCGGCGGCGCCCACAACGGGCCCAGCTGGCCCTTCAGGGAGAAGGTCCAGATGGCATCGCCGTAGGCACTGCCCTGCATCTGGTTGCCGCCGGTCGCGATCGCGATGAATTCCTCGCCATCGACCTCGTAGACAACGGGCGGCGCGTCCGCGCCAAATCCGGTCTGGAAGCGGAACAGCTCCTGGCCGGTCTTGGCATCGAGCGCGAGGAAGTTGCCATCAGGCTCGCCGCGAAGCACCAGTCCACCGGCGGTCACGGTCGAGCCGCCACCGCCACCGACACGATAGGGCGTCTTGGTTTGCCAGGCGATCTTGTTGGTTTTGGCATCGATCGCCGTAAAGGTGCCGGTCATCGGCGAGCCGATTGGCGCCGCCTGACTGCCTCCGGTGTAGCGTTGTCCGTTCGTGTACTGGCTGCTGTTACGCAAGAACGCGCTAGTTCGCACCGTGCCTGGCACATAGAGATAGCCGGTATCCGGACTGTACGGCATTGGCGACCAGTTGGTGCCGCCCACGCCGGACGGCTGGATCAGCACGGGGGTTTCCCAGAATGGCGTATAGAGACAGCCAACATCGTCGTAGCCCGGAATCTTCTCGGCACATTGCGGCACGACGGGGTCACCCACCGGAATCGGTTGCGTCGCCGCCGTCTTCTGCCGCGGCTCCTGCGGCACAGGCTTCTCGTTGATGCCGATCAGCGGTTTGCCATTGGTGCGATCGAGGATGTAGACCCAACCGGTGCGGCCAGCCTCGGCTATGCCCTTTCGCGGCTGACCATCGATGACGGTGTCGAACAGCACAACCGGGCTCGCGGCGTCATAGTCCCAGATGTCGTGATGCACCTGCTGGAAGTGCCACGCATATTCCCCGGTCTTGGCTTTCAGGGCGACCATGGAGGTACAGAACAGGTTATCGCCCTCGCGCATCGAGCCATCGTAGTCGGGGCCGCAATTGCCGACCGCAAAATAGAGCAGACCAAGCTCAGGATCGACCGCTGGCGTGTTCCAGATCGCGGCACCGCCGCGCATCGAGTGATCGGTGCCGGCAGGCCAGGTCTCGCTGCCTTTCTCGCCGGGAGCGGGCAGGGTGAACCAGCGCCATTTGATCTCGCCGGTCCTGGCATCGAGCGCCGTCAGCCGGCCGCGGACTCCGAATTCGCCGCCGGTGATGCCGCTATAGATCATGCCGTCGTAATAGAGCGGCGCGCTGGTAATGCCGTAACCGTTTTGCCATTTCTCAATCGCCGTCTTCCAGGCGACCTTGCCCGTCTTCATATCAAGCGCAACGACGTTAGCGTCGAGTTGTCCGAGGTAGATCAGCCCGTCACCCATCGCCAGACCGCGATTGACCCAGCCGCAGCATACCGTCGATATGTTCTGCTCGATGCCGGACCAGTATTCCCAAATGATCTCGCCGGTTTTGGCGTTGAGCGCGAAGACGTCGTCGTTGCCGGTGACGACATACATGATGCCGTCTTTCACCAGTGGCGATGCCTCGAGAGAATATTTGCCGCCAACGCCCGACCCTTTCAGTCGGGTCATCCAGGCGCCCTTGAGCTTGCCGACGTTCGTGGTGTCGATCTGCTTTAACGTGGAATAGCGATTGTTGGTCAGGTTGCCGCCGTTGGTCACCCAGTCTTTGCCGACCGGGCTTCGAAGCAGCTTGTCTATTTCGGAATCGGCGCCTCGCGCCGGCCCAATAACCCACAAGACGAAGATGATAAGAGTCGCGGCCGCCCGCCATGCCTGACGATGCATTGTTGCCTCCCCATTTTTTTGTGCCGGCCTTCGGGCCAGTTCGGGTCAGCGTATCGTCGGCGCTTCGATTTTAGTTATGCTGTTTGAAAGAGTCTGAACTGCAAAGATTTCTGTTTTTTGCTCGGCGGATTTCGCGTGATAGGCGATTTGGCATGCATGTGGTGTACCAAAGGCCAAGGCTCGACGTCGCGAAAATTGCCCCGCGACTATAGCTTCATGCGGCACTTTGCGACCTTCAGGCGAAGGGAGCTGATTCGACGAGTGGATGGCGCCTGATACGTCAGGCCTGACCTTTCGGCGTGTATTTGCCCAAGACGCACTTGTAGCTTTCAAGGCGCCAGGTCCTGTAGGGACCATTCTGAAGCCATTCGGCGATGCCCATCTGGGCGTGAACCGAGCAATCCATCATTGAGATGCTGGACTGTTCGCTGTTGGTAACGACCTTTTCCAGGCAGACCTGGCCGTTGCACAAAAGCGCGACGAGGGTAACGAGCATGGAATCTCCATCCGAATAAGTAACCGGCTGGTTTTACCATGCAGCGTTCGTGCCAATTGGCCAATCCACAGCTATTCCCGCCCCGTACAAGCACGGAGCGTGGCTGATTCGCGCAAAAGGCGGCCTCGCTGCACACTGCAAGCGAGGCCTTCAGTTACGGGTCCGGGAGGAGGCTGCGTCTAGACCCGATTTGCCGGTTGGGAGAGTGCCGGCTTTTTTCCCTTTCAGTCGCGCGGGGCACCTCGTTTCGATGTGTCCCGCGGTCATTTGATCCTTGTCCTTCAGCCAGGCCGCCCTCCAAGCGGCTGTCGACCTCAAGCCGCTTTGGATTTCGCGACGTGGGTGGCGATGGCGTCCATCAGCGCCGGAGACAGGCAGTCATAGGGCTCAAGCCCCAGCTCTTTCAGACGCGCCCGAATGCCATCCATCTGCTCCGGCTTGACGCCGGACTCGATGACCGAGGATACGAATGCCGCAAATCCCGGGGCCGCCGATCCGGATTCCTGGAACAGCTCGGGATGGATGAAGTCCAGGCCGTAGAACGGATGCCCCTTGTTTTCGATGCGGCCGTACATGTGCGTGCCGCACGCCTTGCAGGCGTAACGCTGAATAGTCTTCGAGGGATCGACGATATGCAGCTTGTCGCCATTCTCCAGCACGGTGACATTTTCGCGTGGGACCACGGCCACCACCGAAAAGACCGCGCCGTCCGGCTTCCAGCACTGGGTGCAGCCGCAGGCATGGTTGTGAGCGACGTCACCCTTGATCCCGACTTTGACTGGCCTGTCCTTGCATTTGCAGACCAGCGTGCCACCGGAAAAGCTGCCTGAGCCTTTCTTCACACCATTGTCGACCGAGGGATGGATATGAACGTTCATGGGCCTATCCTCCTTTGCGTTTGTAATTCTGGCAGTCAGTACACGACGACCGAGCGGATCGATTTCCCTTCATGCATCAGATCGAATCCCTTGTTGATGTCCTCGAGCTTGAGGGTGTGGGTGATCATCGGGTCGATCTGAATCTTTCCATCCATGTACCAGTCGACGATCTTGGGAACGTCGGTGCGGCCGCGCGCGCCGCCGAACGCGGTACCCTTCCAGACGCGACCGGTGACGAGCTGGAACGGCCGCGTGGCAATCTCCTTGCCGGCTTCCGCAACGCCAATGATGACGGAAACGCCCCAGCCGCGATGACAGGCCTCGAGCGCCTGGCGCATCACGGTCGTGTTGCCGGTGCAGTCGAAGGTGAAATCGGCGCCGCCATCGGTGAGGGTGACGAGATGCTGGACGATATCGCCTGAAATCTTCTTCGGATTCACAAAGTCGGTCATGCCGAATCTGCGGCCCCATTCTTCCTTGGAATCGTTGATGTCGACGCCGACGATTTTGTTGGCGCCTACCATCTTGGCGCCCTGGATGACGTTCAGCCCGATGCCTCCGAGCCCGAACACGACCACGTTGGCGCCCGGCGTAACCTTGGCGGTGTTGGTGACCGCGCCGACGCCGGTCGTAACGCCGCAGCCGATATAACAGCTCTTGTCGAACGGCGCGTCCTCACGAATTTTCGCAACGGCGATTTCGGGCAGCACCGTGAAGTTCGAGAAGGTCGAACATCCCATGTAGTGATAGATCGGTTTGCCTTTGTAACTAAAGCGAGAGGTGCCGTCCGGCATCAACCCTTTGCCCTGCGTGGCGCGGATCGCCGTGCAGAGGTTGGTTTTCTGGCTGAGGCAGCTTTTGCATTGGCGGCATTCCGGCGTGTAGAGCGGAATAACGTGGTCGCCAGCCTTTACCGAGGTGACGCCGGGGCCGATCTCGCGCACGATCCCGGCCCCCTCATGACCGAGGATGGATGGAAAGATGCCTTCGCTGTCTAATCCGTCGAGCGTGTAGGCGTCGGTATGGCAAATGCCTGTGGCCTTGATCTCGACAAGGACTTCGCCGGCCTTCGGTCCTTCAAGATCGAGTTCGACGATTTCCAGCGGCTTCTTGGCTTCGAATGCGACGGCGGCACGTGTCTTCATGGTCTGATCCTGTTTTGCTCGGCTTCAGTGCTTGGTGCCCATACAGGAATTCTCGGCCTGGGTGTAGGCAGGCGTCTTATCTTCGTGTTTGGCTGGGCGTGCCCGCCCGACCGCATCATTGGCCCGAGCTCTCAAATAGACGAAGATATCGTCCAGATAGCAGGTGACGTTCGGGTTATCGCCGAACGCGGGCATGACGTTTTCCTGCGCCGTACTGACATTCTTGCGTCCGCTCGCGACCGTCGCGAGAAATTCGCCGTAACTCATCGTCTTCAGCGAGTCTTTCAGCGCCGGTGCGTAGGTCGATCCCATGCCGTCGGGGCCATGGCAGACGTGGCACTCGGAGTGATAGCGGCGGTATCCCGAATAGGTGTACCAATCGACCGTGCCGTCTTGTTGGATCTTGTAGGTCGGGTTGCCCTGTTTATCGAGATACTTTCCGTTCTCCGATTTCACCGCTGCAGGATCGCCCGAACCATCGGCGAAGGCGGACCCGCCAGCAGCGAACAGCATGGCCGCTGCGGTCATGAGGTAGACGATACGCAAGAGCTTGTCCTCGGCTGTCGATGTCGCGTGATCCGGCGCGCGGGACGAAACCCAACGCGCCGGAACGAGAGCCTTCAGCTCACTGCGGCAATGTGAACACGGTGAGTGTTCCGCCGAGCGCCGTGTAGTTGCTCAGCGCAGCGTAGCCGCCGACAGCGCCCAGACCCGCGGTTGGATCGGTCAAGCCGGCCGCGAGACCGATGCCGGCCCAGCCACCGACACCCGAGAGCACGGCAACGTATTGCTTGCCATTGTGCTCATAGGTCGTGACGTTGCCGATGATGCCGGACGGCGTCTTGAACTTGTAGAGTTCCTTGCCCGTCTTGGCGTCGACAGCCTTCAGGTAACCTTCCAGCGTGCCGTAGAACACGACGCCACCGGCGGTCGCGAGCGCGCCTGACCACACCGAGAACTGCTCCTTGTTCGACCAGACGATCTTGCCCGTCTTGTTATCCCAGGCGATGAAGTTGCCCATGTTGGTCTCGCCGGGAGGCGGATACATCGACAGCGTCGCGCCCACATAGGGCTGACCTGCGGTGTAGCTCACCTTGAACGGTTCGTAGTCCATGCAGACGTGGTTGGTCGGCACGTAGAACAGTTGCGTGTCCGGTGAGTAGGCTGCCGGCTGCTCGTCCTTCGAACCGAGCGCGGCCGGGCAGATACCCTTCACGTTATGGTCTTCGCCCTGCTTGTCGGTCGAATATTCGTCGAGCACCTTGGGCCGGCCGTAGGTTGGCGAGCTCTTGTTCATGTCGACGCCAGAGGTCCAGTTGACCTTCGGATCATACTTCTGGGCGACCAGCAGTTCGCCGTTGGTACGATCAAGCGTATAGCCGAGGCCGTTGCGGTCAAAATGGGTCAACAGCTTGCGGGCTTTTCCGTCGATCGATTGATCGGTGAGGATCATCTCGTTGACGCCGTCATAGTCCCACTCATCATGGGGCGTCATCTGATAGACCCACTTCGCCGTACCATTATCCGGGTTACGGGCGAAAATGGTCATCGACCATTTGTTGTCGCCGGGTCGCTGTTTCGGATTCCAGGTCGAGGGATTACCCGATCCGTAATAAACGAGATCGAGCGACGGATCATAGGCGAGCCAGCCCCAGGTGCAGCCGCCGCCGATCTTCCACTGATCGCCTTCCCAGGTCTTGATGCTCGAGTCCTTGCCGACCGGTTTGCCGAGCGAAGTGGTCTTGTCGTCGAACAGGATCTGATCGTCCGGACCTTCGGAATAGGCTTTCCAGACCTGCTTGCCGTCCTTGATGTTGTAGGCGGTCATGCTGCACTGGACGCCGAATTCGCCGCCGGAAGTTCCCACCAGGACCTTGTCCTTGACGACCATCGGCGCGGAGGTGCCGGTTTGCCCCTTGGTCGGATCGCCGTTGGCGATGCTCCATTCGACATTGCCGTTCTTGGCGTTGAGCGCCACCAGCTTGTCATCGGCTTGATGCAGGAAGATCTTGCCATCGCCGTAAGCGACGCCGCGATTGACCGTATCGCAGCACATCACCGGAATGACGTTCGGGTCCTGCTTCGGCTCGTAGCTCCAGACGATCTTGTTATCGTTGGAAAGGTCAAGAGCGTAGACCTTGTTGGGGAAGGGGGTGTGAACGTACATTATGTTATCGATAATGAGCGGCCCACCTTCGTGACCGCGCAACACGCCGGTCGAGAAGGTCCAGGCGACCTGCAATTTGCCGACGTTTGAAGAGTTGATCTGCTTGAGTTTGGAGTAGCGCGTGTTGGCATAATCGCCCGTGGGCATCGCCCACTGGGCCGGATTCTGCGACATCCGATTCAGGCCGTCGTTGGCTCCGGCGCTTCCTGCGGCGACCGCCGCCATCGCACCAAGACCAGTCGCGAGTAAGACTTTTCGCATCGTGGTTCCTCCCAGTTTTGAACTATGGGTTCCGCGGGCGCGGCCCAGTTTTCGAATTATCGTTGACCTGTATCCCTATCTGCTTCGAAAGGCTGAAACTTGCCCGAGAGAGAATCCCATTTGCTTGAAAGGGAAGCGGAAGCGACTTTTTCGCCATACGCGTTGGGATAGCGAGGTCCGGACCGGAAGATGTGCCGGGCGTCAGGATGCCGGCCTTGGCGGCTCGCGAGAGGTTTATCTTGACGTCGTCAAAACTTAGACGGAGGATCAGCCAACAATACTGAGAGGAACGTCCGGCGATTCCGAATTGGCTGCCTCAACTTGGCCTTGGAAATTGCCTATCCGTGATTGTTTGCGAGAGATCGCGATCGGTCATCAACCGGTGACAGGAAATGACTGACACAGTCCATTCGCTGAGTACCGCGGGATTGGGGCCGAAGCGGCAGATCCAGTATTGGTCAGATGCACTGACCGATCTTTGCGGGCAATTTGCTGTCGATCCGCTCGAAGCCTCGACGTTGGAAGCACGAATTAACTTCACCACAGTTTCGAAATTGAAACTGTGCCAAATCGAAGCAAGCCAGCATCGGATCGCGCACGCCAAATCGCCGAGCCATACCAGCGAACATCCCTACGTAAAGATCCTGTTCCAGACCTATGGGATTTCGTATTTCGAGCAGAACGGCTGCCAAATTCAGATCAGGCCGGGCGATTGCCTCGCTTATGACGTTTCTTCTCCGCACACGATCATCAGTCCGGCTTTGACGCGCCATGAGGTCGTCATCGTACCGAAGGAGCTGCTGCGAGAACGCGGGTTCAATTTCGACAAGATGTCGGCGTGCAAGTTGTCTGCACTGACCGGTACGGGCCGCATCGCCCACGATTTTGTCCATGCAGCGTTTGGCGAGGCTGCCAAGCTCTCGGCGAACAGCGCTGCGAGCGTCGCCGAATCGCTGATCGATTTGTTGCTGCTGCCTTTGCGCGAGGCCGACACGGCCTTTGACCGCTCCGGCCCCGAAGCGATGTATGTGCGGGCGCAAGCCTTCATCCGCGAGCATCTGCGCGACCCGGACCTGTGCATCGACCAGATCTCTGCATCACTCGGCTGCACCAAGCGCTATCTGCACATGCTGTTCAGTGAGAGAGGGATCACCGTCAGTGATTACATCTGGCGGGCGCGGTTGCAGCATTGCCGCCAGGAGCTTGAGTCTTATGGAGGAAAGACGATCACCGACGTCGCCTTCTCCTGGGGATTTTCGAGCTCATCGCACTTCAGTCGCGTGTTCCGGAAGTGCTTTGGCGTTTCACCATCAGCCATTCACAAGGGGCAGGCTGCAGTCGTCGCGCCGGACCCGAGCTGATCGTATCCAGTTAGCTTGAGGGTGTGCTCGGGCAGTTATCCGGGCGATGTTTGCTGCCGCGCTTGTCGGGCGGAACATGGCAGTTGTCGATTCGTTGCTCATCGGTCCATTTTGGACCGAGCCGCTCCTTCCCGGTCAGCCCCGGCTTGGGCGCCAGCTTCGCCGACATGCTTGCGGAGGTGCTCGTTACATCCTCGGCCAACGCGCACGGCTCCAATGCGATCGGCATCAAGGCATAGACCGAAACTCGCAGTAACAATCTCATGGATGTCTCCATAATAAGTTTGCCATTTCTTACGGATACGAGATGGCCACGACCACCCGAAACCTGAAAACCTGTGATCCTTTCAGGCAATTGCCGAAAGAGCCTTACGTCGGAGATTAGCAATGACATCACGCCGTTCAGCCCTTCTTCTTCCTGCGGTCTTCCTGGCTGCGACTGCATGGCCCGGCCTGGCAAATGCAGCGTCCGGACCGATCAAAATGTTCGACCTCGATTCCGATGGCACGATTGACCTCGGAGAGGCCAAAAAGGCTGCTGCGGAACTATTTGCCCGGCTCGACCCGGATCATGACGGCACGCTTAGCAAGCGCGAACTGGCCGGCCGCTTGAGCGCAGGCGAACTCGCAGCCGCCGATCCCGACCATGATGGCACGTTGTCGCTGGATGAATACCTTGCCGTCGTGGAGAAGCGCTTCAACGCTGCCAATCGCGATAACGATGGAACATTGGATGCCAAGGAATTGCGGACACCTGCCGGTCGCGCACTGCTACGTTTGTTGAAGTAGCCGATCACGCCGCCGACACTTGCGCCGAACGTCCGTCGGTTTTAGGTTCGCATCGGTGCGAGTGTTCGCATCACCACCTAGGAGAGCCAAATGTCTTGGAAAACTCCGAAGATCGTTGAAGTGCCGGTTGGCATGGAGATCAACATGTACGCTTGCGCAGCGCGCAAGTAGTTGCACGGCGTTCTGCCCGGCTCCGACAGTCACCTGTCGAGAGCCGTGGCAGGCGTTGCGACCCTCCCGATCCATTCGACACTCAGACGCGCACCAGACACCGGCAAACGAAATTCGATCCCGTAGGTTTTGCAACCTGCAGCGATCTCTGGTTCGCCGCTCGTGTTAAGCTGTCCTCCGTCTGCCCCGTCAGATTCGGATCGATGAATTTCGCCAGGCGAACCAGCATTTCGGCAGGAATACACTGGGCGGCAACGCTGTGGTTATTGCTGCAACCCGCTTGCGGCTCCGCCGAGGAAGGAATCGATACCGAACATATCTACGGCTTTATGATCGGATCTGACGTTGGCAATGCCGGTGAACGGGAGTTCCAGACCACCGCCACCGGACGGTTTTCCAAGCAGGCCGGCAACTACAGCGCGCTGGATCAGCAGCTTGAGATGGAGTTTGTGCCTTTCAAGAACTTCCGGGTCGAGATCGGGACGACCTTTGCGGCATTCGACATGACGGCCGTTCCTGGTTTGGCGAACCGCACCGACTCGGGATGGCAGGGAGCCGCACTGGATTTGCGTTACCGCCTGCTCGATCGGGAGAGCGCGCCGTTCGGCGCGACGCTCGCCCTTGAGAGCCACGGAAACCGCTTCGACGACCTGTCGGGATCGCAGGCGCGCAAGTATGGAACCGAACTGACGCTTGCGTTCGAGCGCGATGTGATCCCGGGGCTCGCGGTCGCTACAGTCAACCTAAGCTACCAGCCGGAATGGACGCAGTTGGCCAGCGCGCTCATCCAGGATCGGGAGTCCGCACTGGCGGTCGCATTTGGTTTCATGGCGCAAGTGCGTCCAGACATTTTGCTCGGCGGCGAGGCGCGCTACTTCCGCAAATATGACGGGATCGGCCTGGAGGAACTTTCAGGGCAAGCGTTCTTTGTCGGTCCGACCGCTTATTTCAAACTTTCGGAGCGCGCGCGTTTAACGGCAAGCTGGAGTTTTCAGGCGTGGGGGCGTCCTGCCGGATCGGGCAATACGCTGGATCTCGTGAATTTCGAGCGCCAGCAGGCGCGCCTGATATTTGGCGTGAACTTCTAGGGGCCGGCCGCTCGCATTCGGTTGAAACTTCGTACTGGAGCAGTTCGTAACTTTCGATACACGAACGGCGCCGGAGGAATACGGCAATGAATACGATCGAACTGATCATCACGGTCTGTGCCGTTCTCTCGCCGAACATGTGCGAGGAACGTCACCTGTCATTTTCGTCGGATTTCTCGTTGCAACAATGCTCAATGCGTGCGCCGCCATACATTGCGCAATGGATCGGGGAGCATCCGAAATGGACCGCCGTGAAATGGCGCTGCGAATATCCGCACAGCCGCGAGAAGGCCGATCGGGGCGAGATTCCCGCCGGCTGAGCTTGTCACCGCTATTTGCTGCAGTCTTTCAGATCCTTGTCGGCGAACGAGAACACGGCGTCGGCCCTGATTTCGATATCGCGGACGACGCATTGTCTGTTATCGGGGTAGCTAACCTTGGCATCGTAGCGTCCGGGTTCGACCCCGGTGATGCGAAGACGCTCGTCGTGGTCGACTTCCTTGTCCTTGTCATTCAAGGTCTGGTTCGGACCCCATTCATTCCTGCCAGCGGGCGATAGCTGGAGGCCCGAAATGGTCGCTGTCGTCAGGTTCCAGAAACGGATGCCTTTGCCTTTGCTCTGGGCCATCGCCTGATAGGGCAGCACCATTGAGCATAAGCAAATCGCAATCAGCGCGTGGCGCATTTGACCTCCAACATATCAGCTTCTTGCCGACGTCTCTTGACGCTTCCTGCAGATGTCGGCTTTTCAGTTCGTCAGCGATAGCATAGCTTTTGTCTTTGGGAGAACTGTCATGGCGTCGGTCAGGAGCATACTGCTTGTCGCTGCATTCGCAGGCTTTGCGGCGACAGCTGCAATCGCCCGTGCCGATGAGGCCAACGACTATCCGACATCGGCGCGTTCCGAATATGTATTCGGCTGCATGAAGGCCAACGGGGAAACCCGGCAATCGATCGAACAATGTTCCTGCTCGATCGACATCATTGCCTCGCTGTTGCCTTACGACCGTTACGTGACCGCGGAAACAGTGCTCAGCATGTCGCAGGTCCGCGGCAATCTTGGCACCCAGTTTCGCTCGTCGGAGCAAGCCAAGGGCGCGCTCGACGATCTGAGGCGCGCTCAGGCCGAGGCCGAAGTCAGATGCTTCTAGGATAGGGGCGGCGGCTGAGGCGGGGATCAGCTGCCGGAATTATCGACTTTCCATTCCTTCGCGAAGACATGACCTGAAGTATCCTTGGCTTCCGCGCGGAACGTCTTCGCTCCGTTCGAGACATAGGTGAAGCGGATATTGGGATCTTCCGAGATGGAAATGCCGCCTTCCATCGACAGCACAGGGCTGTTGTCCTGCCAGATGTGCAACTGATCGATGAAGAAGGCCGGAATGTACAGATGCGTGATTTGATCCATCTGCAGTCCGGAGTTGTTGGGATGGCCGATCATAATCTGGGCTTCACGCGGCCCGCTAGCGGGACCTTGATCGTCGCGCACGAACTGGCGATATTTCATCTGGCCGAGATGATTTCCGGCTTCTAGGTTCTTGGCTGCCGGCGCCGAACAGCCGCCCGACGCTTTGACAAAGGTCTTGACCATATAGAGCTGACCGTCGCTGAGTTCGGCCACCGCATGTACGTTGGTGTAGTTGTTCACGCGAACACGCGTTGAGATTTCCGACACCTTCGCATCGGATCCGAGTTCGAATTTCGCCGCCATCGGCGCCGGATTTTGATCGATCACCAAAGTGATGGTTTTGACGCGCCTGGTATCGTCGGGCGCGAGTTTTGACCGCAGGGTTACCGGCACGATCGCGGCGTCTTCCGCGCGGTACGGCATCTCGATCGCAAGCACGTCGGCGCCGTCGTTCATTGCGCGGTTGTTGAAAATGTCCTGGACCAGGCCCGGCCAGGGGTCGGCCGGTTCGGCAGCCATGATCGGCGCGACGTCGTGCACTCCCAAAGCGAGACCGCAGAACGTCAAGGCGCAGAGCAAGCGAAGATGGGACATGGCGCGCTCCTTATCGGGTCCGAAGCAGCAGCGATCTGCTCGCAGTCTACTCCGCGCGCTACTCCCACTCAATCTCGGAAAATGCTGCAGTTGCGTTGCGGGCGTTGTAGTCGTCAAACAGCTGCCAACGCGGCCGTTCCGAGGTGGCCGCCTGATCCGCGGCCGTTTTGATTGTGGTTCCCTTTGCCACCATTGCCTTGATGTCGGTCGCAAGCCTTTCGAGGTAGCGGCGCTCATCGACCAGAGCTTCCGGCCACGCGCTCACGGGACCGTGACCGGGTACTACGCGCAGCGCCCGCACGTCACCCAGGTCGTCCATCAAGCGTAACCAGCCGCGGATGCTGCCGTCCACAACGGGGATATGATCGAGAAAGACGAGATCGCCGGCAAACAAGATCATCGATGTCTCGTCGAGCACCGTGAGGTCGTTGTCGCTGTGAGCGGGTGGCCAGGCTTGTAGCCTGAGCCTGCGGCTTCCGAGATCGAGTTCGAGGGTCCCATCAACCAGGAGCGTCGGTGGAATGATCCGGACTTCGCCGATCAGATCGTCGCCCATGATCTTGCGGAAGGCTTCCAGATAGAATGGGCCGCGCGAGCGCAGGGCCTCCGGAAGGTTCTTGTGCCCGACGAAAACAGCGCCCTGTTCGGAAAACGCGACATTGCCGAACACATGGTCGGGATGGCCGTGGGTGTTGATCACATAGCGGATGGGCTTGTCGGTTCGCGATCGGATGGCGGCGAGGAGTTGCCGGCCCTCGCGAACGCTGCCGCCGGTGTCGATGACCGCGACCGCGTCATTGCCGATGACGAATCCGACATTGGCAATCGCTCCCTCATTCTCCCGCGTCATCAGCGCGATGAGCCCGACGTGAACGAATACGCCGGGCGCAATCTCACTTACCTCTAATGCCGCCGGTTGGGCGCCTGCGGGCAAGCAAGTGCCTAACGCCGCAAGCAGCGCCACGGTGAAAAGCACGAGTTTTGTTCTGACGGCGATGCACATGGTTCCGTTTGCGCCGCAACAGGCGCTGGAAATTCTCCTTGCGGAATATCCTGTTGCGCGCCCCGATTGAGGAGCATAGCATTTTGATGGGAGAGTGGCGCAAGCTGAGGACAGCAATCGATGATACATGCCCCGCTCAAACCTTACCTGTTCATTCCGTTTCTGGCGCTTGCCACAATGGTGGCCGGCTCACATTGGGTGCGCGCGCAATCGGACAATGAAGGTGGTCTTGATCTCTCGATCGAGCTTGTCGACCCCAAGGTGCTGAGGGTTTGTGCCGATCCGCGCAATCTTCCGTTTTCGAACGAGAAAGGCGAGGGATTCGAGAACAAGCTCGCCGAATTGTTCGCGGCAAAGCTGCAGAAGAAAATCGACTATATGTATTTCCCCCAGGCAACGGGCTTCGTGCGCATGACGCTGGGCGCGCATCGTTGCGATGTCATCATGGGCTTCCCGCAGGGCGACGACCTCGTCCAGGGAACCAACCCCTATTACCGGACGGCCTATGCGCTGATTGCCAAACAGGGCTCCGGCCTCGATGACATCACCGCGCTGAACGATGCGCGCCTCAAGGGCAAGCATATCGGGATTGTCGCCGGCACGCCTCCGGCCACCGACATGGCCGTCAACGGCCTCATGCCGAATGCAAAGCCTTATCCGCTGATGATCGACACCCGCGTCGATTCATCGGCCGAGGCCATGATCAACGATCTGAACAAGGGCGAGATCGATGCCGCCATTCTCTGGGGACCAATGGCTGGATTCTATGCCAAGAAGTCCAGTCCGCCGCTTCACGTGACGCCGCTGGTCGAAGAGAAGACCGGCCCTCAACTCATCTACCGGATCGGCATGGGCGTGCGGCGCGCCGACCAGAACTGGAAACGGCTGCTTAACCGCCTAATCCAGGAGAATCAGGGCGAGATCAACAAGATCCTGTTCGAGTACGGCGTCCCGCTGCTGGACGAGAACAATCAGCCGATATCAGCGGAGACGGCTACCAAGTCGCCATGACGGGCATCATCGCGCGCGCAAGCCTTGCGGTCATGATCTTGGCCGGGGCGGCGCGCGCAGACGAATTTGTACCGGAGCCCAGCGGCTATCGCACCGAAAACTACCGCGCGCCTGTTCCGGATAGGCTTGCGGGCGCCCGTGTGCTATCCACCAAAGAGGCTGAAGCGATCTGGCGGGCCAAGACAGCCGTGTTCGTTGACGTCCTGCCGCGGCCACCACGGCCGCCAAACCTTCCTGCAGGCACTGTTTGGCGCGATAAGCCGCGCTTCAATATTCCTGGCAGCATCTGGCTGCCGGACACGGGTTACGGCGAGTTGGCGCCTGCAACTGAAGACTATCTGCGGCAAGGATTGCGCCGCGCCACGCATGATGACCGCGCCACACTGCTTGTCGTGTATTGCCAGTCCGATTGTTGGATGTCGTGGAACGCGGCGAAGCGCGCGCTCTCGTTGGGCTACGGCAACGTTGCCTGGTACCCTGATGGAACGGATGGCTGGGAGCAGGCCAACCTGCCAACATCAGAGGCCCAGCCGGAGCCGAGGCCGACGGAGCAAAGCACCAAATGAGCCAGCTTGAGAGCTATTCGATTTCCTGTTGAATGGTGCGGCCAAGCGCAAACAGCCGCTGGTCGATCGCGGTAGGCACTTCGCAGACGAATTTAACCACCCGCCGCCGGTCCTCGAATATCCGCGTCTCCCATACCAGCGTGTTGCCGAGCTCATCGACCTTGGCTTGATCGCGCGGCGTAGCATCCTGAAGCGCCTGCAACGCGATCGTGTCGGCACGGACCTTCTCTGCTGCCTCGCGCTGCTTGCGCGTGACCCGCTCAAGCCCGCTCATAACCGACGCGCGTTCGGCATTGAGCCGTTCGAACAGACCGGCAAAGATCAGTTTTCCCGCCGCCACCTTGTCCGTTCCGGGCGTCGCCAGGAACTCTGTTATGGCCTTTTGCGCGTCCTCAATGGCGAGTTTTCGCGCGGCTGTCTTTTCCACCAGTGCGCTGACTTTGGGATCGTTCTTCCAGTTCTGCTCGGCGTCGTCGAGCGACGGCCCCGCCCAAACCGCGGCGAGCGAGATTTCAGGAACCTTCGCCTGTGCGCATGGCCAGTCGGGATAGCGCGGATCGGCGGCCGCGCTAAATCGTGTCGAGGCGGCAAATAAAAGCAGCACGAGCCCAATCCGCGAAATCATGTCTCTCCTCCCGCGGGGCCCCGCCGGGCCAGCCCGCGCGACGGATCATAGGCGAAAATGGCGCCGACCATGAAGACTATGGTGCATCCGCCGACGACCGCCAGCGATATCCAGTTCATCTGCCCGTAAAGGGCAAAACGGATCAATTCAACGGCATGGGTGAAGGGGTTGAACTGGCAGACATAGTAGAGCATCGGACTGCCTTCCTGAACCCGCCAGAGCGGATACAGCGCGGACGAAGCAAAGAACATCGGAAAGATCACGAAGTTCATAACGCCTGCGAAATTCTCGAGCTGTTTGATTCCCGAAGAAATTAGCATGCCGAGCGAACCGAGCATCAAACCGGAGAGGATCAAGGCTGGCAACACGGTGAGATAGCCAAGTGGGAGCGGCGTGATGTCCCAGAACCAGGCGATCAACAGGAACGCATAAACCTGGAGCAGCGAAACCGCAGTGCCTGCGAGCAATTTGCAAAACAGCAGATAACCGCGCGGTAATGGGCTCACCAGCAAAGTGCGCATGTTGCCCATTTCGCGGTCGTAGACCATCGACAACGAGGATTGCATGCCGTTGAAGAGCTGGATCATCGCCATCAGACCCGGCGCAATATAGACCTCATAGAGGATGTAGGTCTCGTAGGGCGGGATGATCGAGATGCCCAGCACCTGCCGGAATCCGGCGGCAAAGATGAACAGCCAGACCAGCGGCCGGACCAGCGCCGAAATGAATCTCTCGCGTTGATGCAGGAAGCGCAGCGCCTCACGCCAGACGATGCCGTTGAGGCAAGTGGCGTATTCGGCGAGAGAAAAGCCGCGACGGGATCGATCGAAAGTGGCAGAGCTCATGGTGCGAGGCTCCCCGACTGAAGGCCGGTCAGGCGCATGAAAGCCGAGTTGATGTCATGCGCGCCAGCTCGCGCCAGAACCTCCGCGGCCGCACCGCAGGCAAGGACCCGGCCCTGATGCAGGACGACCAGATTGTCGTCCGAGATGATTTCGTCAAACAGGTGAGTGGCCCACAAGACACTGATGCCTTGCGCGGCCACCAGCTGACGCACATGGCCGAGGATATCGGCGCGCGCCTTGACGTCGAGACCAACGGTTGCCTCATCCAGCAAGAGCAGCCGTGGCCGATGCAACAAGGCACGCGCGATTTCAAGCCGGCGCATCTGCCCGCCCGAGAGGTCGCGGACCTTGCTGCCGGCACGATCGGCCAGTCCAATCCGCGCCAGCACTTCGTCACTTCTTGCGCGGGCATCGCGCCGTCCAATGCCATGCAGGGCGGCGTGATAGAGCAGGTTTTGCGCCACCGAGAGATCAAGATCCAGCGTGCGCGGTTGGAACACAACGCCCATCAGCCGCAAGGCCTCACCTGGGGCCTGTCCGATGTCGCGACCGAAGATGCCGATGTGCCCCGCTTGGATTCCGAACAGCCGTGTGATGAGAGAAAACAGCGTGCTTTTTCCAGCGCCGTTGAGCCCGAGCAAGGCGGTGAAACTCGCAGGCGGCACGTCGAAGCTGACGTCGGCCAACGCACGCCTGGTGCCGTAGGAGTGGCTGACGCCTGAGATCGAGAGCGCCGGCGTCGCCGCGGCTTCAGGCTGGGCCGAATCGTTCAATGGCCGAGTCTCGCTGTATATGTTGGTGGCTGTCATGGCGATATCGTCACGCCCCATGGCAACTCGCCGACCTGGATGGTCTTGATAACTTTTTGCGCGGCGACATCGATCACCGAAACATCGTTGGAGACGCCGTTGGTGACGAGGAGATATTTCTCGTCCGGCGTGAAGGCCATATGCCAGACGCGCTGGCCGACCAGAAGATATTTGATCACCGCATGGGTGCTTGCATCGACCACGGCGATCCGATTGGCGGGGCCGAGCGCCACGAACGCCGTCTTGTCGTCTTTGGTGATACCTATTCCCACCGCCTGAATAGCTTCGCTCCGCAAGCCCGGAATGTTGAAGGTGACCTTGCCGGTGACCACGTGCTTGACGGGATCGATGATCGAAACCGTGCCACCGATTTCCGACGAAACCCACAGCTCGGATCCGTCGTGCTTGAACTCGGCAAAACGCGGACGCGAGTCGACGAGCACATTGGCGACCACCTGGCGCGTCGTGGTGTCGATGAAATGCGCCATATTGGTCGTCTCGGACGTGTTGATCAGGATCTTGCCATCCGGACTGACCGTCATGCCTTCCGGCTCGACCCCGACCTGAATGTCGCCGAGCCGGGTTCGCTTCTGAAGGTCGATGACGGTGACGGTGTTGTCGTTTTCATTCGCGACATAAAGTACTTTGCCGGCCGCATCCTGGGTGAACAGTTCGGGATCAGGGCCAGAGGGCAGGGTGTCCACGACCTGCATGGTCTTAGCATCGATCATCTGGATCGTGTCGTCGTCGCCGACGGCGACCATCACGAACTTGCCGTCGCGGGTGAATTCGATACCTCTCGGCCGCTGGCCGACCTTGATGGTCGCCTTAACGGCCCACTTGTCTGTGTCGATGACGGAAACCGTATTGCCCTTTTCGTTGGAGACGAAGGCGGTGTAGGCGCGTGCAGGGTTCGCCGGAGCCAGACAGGCGAGCGATAAGCACAACACCCAACGACGCCACATCGATGCGCTCTCCGTCATTGCAGCTTGCATTTGGTTTCGGGACGATCGACACCGAGCGTGTCGAGCTCTGACACCTGATGCAGGAAGCCTTCCTGCGGCGATACTGACACGACCATACGGCCGTCGGCGAGCAGGATCGGCTGGCGAAGTTGCAAATTCCAGTCCCGCAAGGTCAAACGCTGCCCCTTGAAGGCGGCAACGGAAAAGTCTTTGCCTTTGATAAATTGGAAGACGACTTTCGGATCACCGGAGTCTGTGCGCGAGACGGCTTCGCCGATCATGCGGGTGGCCGTCCAGGCTTGCATATCGAGCGCGGTCATATGCCGCGAATTGAGCTTCAGGAAGCGGTTCTGGATCTGGATGGCGCCCCATTGGTCGTGCGCGGCATCCCAACTGGTCGGGACAAGCCCTGCAGAGCCGGCGACCGGACGAGGGTCCCAGGTTCGGTACGGCAAATAAGCCGCAAAAACTTCGCTTTCGTCGGCCGCGACCAGCACGTCATACGCTGGGGCCTGTTGGGTGAATACCGGCATCTGGCGCTGGATCAGCGTGACGCCGCTATCGGTGCGACGGGCACCGCCAGTGTCCTCGAAGGTTCGCTCCTGCACGATCTTGGCGCCGAAGCGGGACGCCGAGCGGCGCAGCGCGTCCGCGTAAAGCTTGTCGTTCTCGTGCGAACCGACTACCAGCAGCCAGCGCTTCCACTGCTTCCAGACGAGATATTGCGCCAGCGCGTCCGCGAGCATTGAACGGCTGGGGCCGACATGGACCACGTTGGCGCGGCAATCCTGCTCGCGCAAACGATCGTCGATCGAGCCCGCGTCGAACAATACCGTGCCGCGCGCGCGCAGTGCGTCTGCGACTTTCAAAACCTCATCGGCCGGCAGATCCAGCACGATATAGCCGTCGTGTTCAGCCAGTTGGCTAGCGGCGGCCGCGACATCTTCACCTTCCTTGAGGCGGACCTCGGTCAGGGTAAAATGCTGGTTGAGGAACTTGCCGGTGGTGTTGTTGTCCTCAATCGCCAGAAGCGCGCCGGCAACCCCGTCATTCGCGGCAGGCTGCGCGACCAACGACAAGGTCGGTTTGACGCCGGCATGGCGCAGGTAACCGACCCCGATCTCGAGCGGATCGGCCGCCAATGCTTGCGTTGCCATGAGGCTCAGGCCGATTGCGCCAATCCATGCGCGGATCATGGCGTCTCCCTTGCGGTTCTCCTCGAACGGGAGAATTCTTGTCTCGAACCAAGACCAGATTGTCCTGGCTTGCAAGCCTACTTTTGTTATCGGATCGGCACAGACGATCCAGGTCACGATGATGCGAAGCGTGCTGTTTTCATGCTGATATCTACGGCGCCGCGTCGCCGCAGCAAGTGCCGAGATGCGCGGTAACACCGACGAGTCCGGACGCGCGCCAGCGCCATCTCATCTGGAAACGACTGCTTGCTCCCAACTATGGCGCGCCGCAGAGGCCAGCAGCAGCCGTCAGGCCCCCAGCCGCTGCGCGTGCCAGCGCAGGTGATCGGCCATGAAGGTCGAGATGAAATAGTAGCTGTGATCGTAGCCGCTCTGCCGGCGCAAGGTGAGGGGGATACCCGCCTTCTCACATGCCGTCTTAAGCAATTCGGGACGAAGCTGCTGGGTCAGGAACTGGTCGGCATCGCCATAGTCGACCAGGAACTCGCGGAATTTGGCGCCATCCTCGATCAAGGCGACCGCATCGTGCTTGCGCCACTTGCTTTTGTCCTCACCGAGGTATCCGCCGAGCGCCTTGATGCCCCAGGGAACCTGAGAGGGAGCGACGATCGGCGCGAAAGCACTGGCCGCGCGGTAACGGCCGGGATGACGCAACGCGACGGTCAGCGCGCCGTGTCCGCCCATTGAATGTCCCATGATCGATTGGCGGCCGGTATCGATCGGAAAATGTTCGGCGACGATCTTGGGTAATTCTTCGGTCACATAGCTCCACATCCGGTAATTGACGGAAAAGGGTGCTTCCGTGGCATCGACATAGAACCCTGCTCCAAGTCCGAAATCGTAGGAATTGGCGGGATCGCCGGGCACACCCTGGCCGCGCGGACTTGTATCGGGCGCAACGAAGACGAGCCCGTGTTGGGCGCATGCGCTGCGAAATTCGCCTTTCTCGGTGACGTTGGCGTGAGTGCAGGTCAATCCCGACAGGTACCAGACCACGGCGAGCTTCGCGCCCACGCGATGCTCGGGCACATAAACCGAGAAGGTCATGTCGGTCGTGGTCTGATCGCTCGCGTGCTTGTACACGCCCTGAGTGCCGCCATAAGATCGGTTAAGCGAAATCGTCTGCAGCGCCATCTTGCGCCTCCACCATCGAATAGTTCTGTTCTTAGCTCACGCCACTTTCGATGGCAAAGCGCACCAACTCAGCCGACGTCCGCAGGCCAAGCTTCTGGCGGATGATCGCCGAAGTGTTCGCGACGGTCTTGTAGGGCGAGTGGACCAGCCAGGCGATCTCGGACAGGCTCTTGCCTGTGCTGAGCAGCCTCAGAATTTCCATCTCGCGCGCATTAAGCCTGGATAGCGGATTCCGGGCCACGGTCGGGCCGGCAAAGGCCACGCTTCGCGCCAAGGCGGATGGAAGATACGTGCCGCCCTTTCCCACCTCGCGGATCGCCTCGACCAGATCCTGGGGATCGCCGGTCTTGGAAACAAAGCCTTTGGCGCCGACCTCGATCGCACGCGCCACATAGACCGGATCGTCGTTCATGCTGAACATGATGATCCGGGCTTGAGGGTCCTTCGCCAGTACACGGCGCGCCAATTCAAATCCCGACACCGTCGGCAGATTGATGTCGATCAGAACGATGTCGGGCTGTTGGGCAAGGAAGAGCTGCTCAGCGCTTTCCGCATCGGATGCCTCAAGGAGGTCGATCTCGGGCTCATCGGCGAGCACGGTGCGGCAGCCGGAAGCAACGATCGGGTGATCATCAGCGATCAGAATCCGCATGCATCTCGCCTCGCGCGGTCCGCCTTGTTGTTGCACCGCATCGTATGATGGCGAAAATTCAATCAACCATGCAACTTCGGCAACAATACGATAGGCTTCGATTAGACAGAGGCCTCCCCGGCCTGTCAACGCTGCTGATGAGGAGTTGGAATCGGCGCAATGAGGGTCGTCATGTGGCAGAGATTATCGTTGCGTTCCCGCATCAATGTGCTTCTGGCGCTGGTGCTGACGTTGGGACTGGCCGCAAATGTTGCTCGCCTGGTATTCGAGGCCGGTCCTCGCGTCCAGGCCGAAGACCAAAGCGTGACGCGGCTGGCGCGCGAATTTGTCGAAACCATTGTCGCGGGATTGAACGAAACGGCTGACCCGGAAGTCCGCTTGACCCAGATCGTCGGCGATCTCAAGCGGCTGCGCCACGTCAGCATTACGCAGCAGACGGAGGAGACGGCTGGAGCCTTCGCCGACGACAGCGCCGACGGCGACGAAGCGCGCGGGGTGCCGGCGTGGTTTGCCGCGCTGATCCATCCCGAGCGTACGTCCGTCAGTGTCCCGATTTCGGTCCGCGGCAAAGCCAGCGCGCTCGTTATTACCTCTATTCCAAACGACGAGATCGCGGAGATTTGGGACGGGATCGTGACCCAGATCGAAGTTGGGTCCGCGGTCGCATTGGCGCTTTTTGTCATCACGATGATCGTCATCGGCAGGGCGCTGGCGCCGCTGGATGCGCTTGCGCGAGCCATGAAGAAGATCGAAGCCGGTTCCTACGACGTGCAGATCGAGCCGAGCGGCGCGCCCGAATTTGCAGCGATTTGCACCAGGCTCAATCACCTGGCAGCGACACTGGGCACGGCGGTCGAGGAGAAGCGTCAGCTGGCCGAGCGCGCCGTATCGCTGCAGGATCTGGAGCGCGAGGAGATTGCTCGGGAATTGCACGATGAATTTGGTCCATATTTGTTTGCCCTGCGGGTGCACGCTGGCGCGCTGATGCGCCTCGCGAAGGAGCCGACGCCAGACCCCGATGGCGTGCGGAAACATGGCAGCGCCATTTTGGAACAAGTGCACGAATTGCAGCAATTCACGCGGCGGATTCTGGAGCGGCTGCGGCCGGTCGGTCTCGCCGAGCTGGGGCTGCGGGAAGCCTTAGGCGCGCTGCAGCGCCTCTGGAACGACTCCAATCCGCAGATTGCGATCGAGACAACCATCTCGCCCGCGCTGGGCGAAACCGGCGAAACGGCGGAACTGACGATCTATCGCGTGGTGCAGGAAGCGTTGACCAATGTATTCCGTCATGCCCGCGCTACGGCCGTCAACGTCAGTATCGAGCCCGCGGAACGCCCCATGGGACCGCACGGCGTTCGGGACTACGCGCTGGTTCGCGTGCGTGACAACGGCCGTGGACTGAAGGCCGACCAGAAGTTCGGTCTGGGTCTGACCGGCATGCGGGAGCGTATCCTGGCCCTGGGGGGTACCTTGACGGTGGCTTCGGGTGAGGGCGGTGTCACGATCGAGGCGATGGTTCCGACGCAAGCGTTGTAAAACCGCGTCGGGAATATTCCCGAACGCCTCGGGACCTTTTGCGGCTGGCGCGCTATAGCCTCGACATTAGTATTGCGAATCCGAACCGGTGCGGAAAGGCTGGGACGGGTTGGGGGCTGGATGCGCGCTCGGGTATTGGTTCTTGCTTCGCTGTCGGCGGCCGTGGTGGCGGAAAGCGTCCTCGCCGCGCAGGACAGCGGCAGCTACACCACGGAACTGCCGCCCGTCGAAATCAATCCGCCAGAGCATCCAAACAAGCCTGTGCCGCGGCGCCGACCCGCCGCGTCGACCGCCCCCACCATCTCGAGCGGAGCGCGTTCAGGGACGGGCGGCCATTCAACGGCTATCACGCGGGTTCGTGTCTTTCCAACGACACCGGCGAGCACGCCGGGGACTGCGCTCGACGCCGACAAGGTTCCGTCCAGCATTAACTTCGTAAATACACCGGAAATCGAGCGGACCAATTCGCTCAACGTGATGGACGCGCTCCAGCAGAGCGTGGCTGGCGTCAATATCAGCAATGTCGCTGGAAACGAATTTCAGTCGAACATCGAATTTCGCGGCTTCGTCGCGTCCCCTGTCTCCGGAACGCCGCAAGGATTGGCCGTCTATCAAAATGGCGTCCGCATCAACGAAGCCTTCGGAGACACGGTCAATTGGGACCTGATTCCAACCTTGGCGATCAAGTCGATCGCGGTCGTGACCAACAATCCGACCTATGGGCTGAACGCGCTCGGCGGCGCTGTCGCGATCCAGATGAAAAACGGCTTCAACTATCACGGCACGGAGGTCGATATCATGGGCGGCTCGTTCGGCCGCATCCAGGGCGCGGCGCAGTGGGGCCAGCAATACGGCAATTGGGCGGTCTATGGCGCGCTGGAGGGCGTGCACGACGACGGATATCGCCGTTTCGGGACGTCGGATGTGCGTCGGTTCTACGGCGACGTCGGTTACCGATATGACGGCAACGAAATCCACCTCAACGTCGGCGCGGCCCAGAACAATTTCGGCGCCAATGCGACGACCCCTATCGAACTCCTGCAGCAATATTGGGGCGCGATCTATACCTCGCCGCAAACTACGCAAAACCAGGTCGGCTACCTGAACCTGACCGGAAAGTTCGAGGTCACGCCCACATGGACCATCGACGCGATCGGCCATTATCGCGCTTTCAATCAGCATACAGTCGACGGCAATCCGACGGGAACGCAGGCCTGCGATCCTCCTAACCAGACGCTACTCTGTTTTGGCAATGGCAGCACGCCTGCCAACGGACTCAACGGGCAACAGCTTGCCAATCCGTTCCCGGCCGGTGCGACACTTGGAGAGATCGACCGGACCACCACCAACACCAATACCGGCGGTTTCTCGCTGCAGGCCACAAACACCGACCAGCTATTCGGTCACGAAAACCGCTTTGTCGTCGGCACCAGCTTCGATGCCAGCGTCACGCATTTTGGCGCTACCGCGGAGCTTGGAACGATCGGGAACGATCTGGTCGTCAGCGGCGGCGGCATCTTTCTCGGCCAGTCCGGCGTTCCGGTCTCGGACGGACCGGTCTCGCTACGAACGACCAACCAATATACCGGGCTCTACGCGCTCGATACCTTCGATGTCACCAAAGCCTTCTCGGTCACCGCCGGAGGACGCTTCAACGATGCGCGCATTTCCTTGCAGGACCAGATCGGCACGGCTCTCAACGGCAATGAAGTCTACCAGCGCTTCAATCCGATCATCGGGGCGACCTACAAGATCACGTCGGGGCTGACCGCCTATGCCGGCTACTCGGAGGCCAACCGTGCCCCGACGCCGCTCGAACTCGGCTGCGCCAATCCCAATCAGCCCTGCATCATCGCAACATTTCTGGTCTCCGACCCGCCGCTGAAACAGGTTGTGTCTCGTACCTTTGAGGCGGGCTTCCGCGGCACCCACGATTTCAGTTTCGCAACGCTCGACTGGAAGGTCGGCGGCTTTCGCGCCACCAACACCGACGACATTCTTGCAATTCCCAGTCCGGTCTTGCAGGGCTTCGGCTTTTTCCAAAACGTCGGCGATACGCGCCGGCAGGGCGTCGAGGCGGAAGCCAGCCTGAAATCGGCCAAGTGGCAGGCTCGCGCCAGCTATGCTTTTATCGACGCGCGCTTTCTCGACTCGCTGCGGCTCCAATCGAACAGCCCGTTCGCCGATAGCAACGGCGACATTCAGGTCTCGCCAGGCAACATCGTTCCGACGATTCCGCGCCATCGGATCAAGGCAAGTTTCGACTATTCGGTCACCGACGACTTCAAGATCGGCGGCGACGCACTATTCGTGAGCAGCCAGTACTTCTTCGGTGACGAATCGAACCAGGCGCCGCAACTGCCTTCTTATGCTGTGTTCAGCGCGCACGCCTCTTACCAGCTAGACAAGAACTACCAGCTATTCGGTCGAATCGATAACCTCTTCGACAATCGCTATGCGACCTACGCGACCTTCTTCGATACCAACGCCGTCCCAAGCGCGAACTTCACCGATCCGCGCTCACTCGCGCCGGCGCGGCCTCGGGCTTTCTACGCCGGTCTGAAAGCGACGTTCTGAAGCAAGTGCCCCCTGCGTCCCCGGTCATTCCGTCGTATCAAAATCATGCTCGCTGGCGTTGAGCATCGCCACGATAGTGCGAAGCCCGGCATCCAGTTGAGCCATCGAAGGCGCTGCCAGCGCCAGCCTTACGGCGTTCGGTGCATGGCCAGGAGAGGCGGCAAAGGTGGTCGAGGGCGTCAACGCAATGTCGCGCCTGGCTGCGACTGCGACAAAGGTCTGCGAGCGCCAGTGCGCCGGCAACGTCAACCAGAGATGATAGCATTTTTCGTTGGTCTGGATTTCGAAACCCGCGAGGCGTTCGATCGCAAGCTTCTGACGTGCGCACGCATCGATCCGCTTTAATCTTGTAAGCTCGGCAACGGTGCCGTCGCTCATCATCCGCTGCGCGGCCGCGAATGCATATCCCGAGGCGGTCCATCCGCCCGAACGCACCGACGCCATCATGCTTTCGCGCAATCGGTCTGGCGTCACGATGAAGCCCAACGTCAGGCCCGGTGCGACTTTCTTGGAAAGACTGTCAACGACAATACAGCGATCCGGCGCGAGCGTCGCGAGCGGCGGCTCGTCGTCGAGGAAGCCATAGACGTTATCCTCGATGACCGGGAGGTTGAGTTTTTCGACGACGCGCAACAGATCGGCCCGGCGCGCCGGGCTCATCGTCATGCCGAGCGGATTGTGCATCGCCGGCTGAACGTAGATGGCCGAGAGTTGCGCCTCGCGGTGCGCTTTTTGTACCGAGTCGGGCCGCACGCCGCCTTCGTCCATCGCCAGCGGCACGAGCGAGATGCCGAGCCGCGCGGCAATGCCCTTGATGAAAGGATAAGTCAAAGCCTCCACGCCACAGCGGCCGCCGGTGGGTACGACCGCGGCGAGGGCGGCCGCAATGCTCTGCCGCCCGTTACCGGTGAACACCAGTTGGTCAGGGCCGGGAGACCAGGAGCCTTGAGACAAATACGCGGCTGCGGCGTTTCGAACCGCCGGCGTCCCGACGCTGGTTGCCTGCCGCAGGGCGGCATCAAGCGCGGAAGGCTTCTCGAGGCCATCCAGGCTTTTTGCGACCAGCGCTCCGGTCTGATCGGGGAGAATCGGGTAGTTGAACTCGAAGTCGATCCGGACGCCGCGCGGCTCGTTCGGTGCCGCAACACCCCGTCTGGCATCGCCGGAGATAAAGGTGCCCCTTCCGACTTCGCCCACGACCAGTCCGCGCCGCAATAACTCAGCGTAGACGCGGCTCGCTGTCGAAACCGCGATCTTGCGCTCATAGGCGAAGTTGCGTTGGGGAGGCAGGCGGTCGCCCGGCTTGAGCGTACCGTCGGAAATTTCTCCGGCAATCGCATCCGCCAGTCGTAAATATTCGGATTTCGACATGATTGTACCGGGGATGAGGGCCTAGTTGCTCCGATCATTATCGGAACATTGCACCGACATCAATCCAATTGTACCGAGTAGCTCGAAAGAGCGTCAGTACGGCGGGGGCTTTCGTTGTCGCTGGGCCTTTGCAGCCTCGATCCACCACAGCAGGTCGTCCACGAACCGCGGGTATGCATCCGTCAGCGCCTTGCCTCCCGGGCCGACAGGCGCACCTTCGGCCGTGAGCGCGCCCGAGATCTGGCCGACCGCAATGGTGCTGGAGATCACGACCATGCCCATCTCCGAGAGGATGCCGTGCCAGGCGGTCGCGGCGCGTGCGCCGGAAAATCGCCCGGCGGAATAGCTCGCGATTGCGGCCGGACGCCAGAACCACTCTTCGAGGAAATGGTCGGTTAGGTTCTTCAGGCCCGGCTGAATTCCCCAATTGTACTCGCCGGTGACAAAGACAAAGCCATCGGCATCGCGAATTTGACCGGCGAGACGTTCGAGTGCATCGGGCGCCTGTCCCCGCGGATATTCCTTATACATCCGATCGAGCATCGGCAGATCGACGGCTTTCGCATCGATCAGCTCGACCTCCGCGCCGCGTTCACGCAACCGGCTGACAAGAAAATCCGCAAGCCTGATGCCCATTCGGTCGGAACGATAAGATCCGTAGAAGACGAGGATGCGATAGCTCATGGGCGGGTTCCGATCGAGCGAAGAGTGAATGTATCGCCTTGGCACGCGCAAGAAGAGCACCATTCTTGAGCCGCTCGCAACTTGGGCGACACGAGAAGAGTTACTCTGGATTCATGATCTAGGAACAATGGAGGTCGCGGCGCGTTCGGTACGTGCCGCAACGCACAATCGCGCGGGTGGACGCCACGACAGGCGGCAAATCGGGGCAATTCGCCCTTTATTTTGATGGACCTACTTGAGGGAGGACTCCGTGCGGATGGTTCCTTGGCGGCTGAAGTGGACGCTGGCCCAATTTGCGCAACTTGCCGAATATCGCAAGCATTCAGCCGTTTTGCGGTCGGCCCCCGCCTTTTATCTGACCGCGCTGAACAAGCTCGTTCCCGGCCTTTCGCCCGAGATGAAATATCTTGCGCTGACGGATGGTCACGTCATTCCAGTGCAAGATTTCATGACCCTTTACATCTACAAGGAGATTTTCATCGATCGCTGTTACGACCTGAACTTTGATCTGGCCGCGCCGGTCATCCTCGACGTCGGCGCCAATAGCGGCCTGTTCGCGCTGAGGATCAAACAACTCTATCCATCGGCAAAGATCGCGTGCTTTGAACCATTTCCGCCGAACTTCGCGCAGCTTCAGAACACAATCGCCGTCAACGGGCTTGAAGGGGTCCTTCCGCTCCAGAAAGCGGTCGGTGCGCGCCCAGGACGTGCCAAACTCTTCATCCACAGACGCAACATGGGCGGTCACAGCTTCTATGCTGGCGAAGCGCTGAACACCGATCATGTCGACGTGGAGGTTATCGATCTGCCGACGATCCTTGGTGGACTTCGCGGCGAGGTGGATCTGCTGAAGCTCGATTGCGAGGGAGCGGAATTCGATATCCTGATGGGCCTTGCAGAGGTGGACGCGCGCAAGATTCGCCGGATCATCGTCGAAACCACGTCGGACTTATACGACGTCGACGAGCTCAATCGACAAATGACCTCGCTCGGCTATCGCCATCAGCCGCAGAACGGCTTGTCGCTTTACACCCGTCCTCTGAATGCCTAGGTCCGCTGATTTCGGAGCGCCATCCCCGTGAAACTCGTCTGGCACGCCGACAATCTGTTGGAGGTCGACTGGCTGCGGATGGTCCTTGGCGATCTGATCGAAGAAGAATGCACCGATCTTGATTTGACGTGCTTCGATGATGATTGCATTCATGTCGTCAGCAGCAATTGGCTGCCGCTGCCCGCATACGAGGATTACTTTCGCGAGTGCCGGGCGCGATGCCGTCGCCTGGTGCTATTCCATACCAGCGACGAGTGGTTCTCGGGCGGCTATGCACTGTACCGCCATTTCGATGCGGTCATCCGGAATTTCGCAACAACTCTCGCAAGACACGAAGGCATCTGGACCGTGCCGGAGGGATACGCGAACGGCACGCGAACCGGACTCCCGCCGCGTCCTGTTGCCGAACGGCAATACGTCTGGTCCTTTACTGGCGAGATCAAGGCTTCTCGCGTCAACATGGCCGCGGCGCTGGCGCCGTTGGAGCCGAATTTCCTCACCGGCACCACATCCATATACAAGGATGGCGGTAAGAAGCTCAGCAAGTCCGAGTTCGACGACGTTCTTGAGAACACGATCTTTTCGCCATGCCCGATGGGCAACGTTAT
>NZ_DASSRP010000398.1:0-16963 GCF_035701725.1 Bradyrhizobium sp. | reverse complement strand
CTTTGAGCAACTCGTCGCGCAACGCGTGCTCGACGCGCAAGTCCACCGACAGTTCAATCGGCCGCTGCAGACGGTCGGTGGCGAAGCCCGCGCGATGCAGATCGGCCAGACCATTATTGTCCAGCCACTTCTCCATCCCGGCGATGCCCTGGTTGTCGATGTTGACGAGGCCGATCAGGTGCGCGACCTCGTTGCCGGTCGGATAGACGCGCTTGTTCTCGCGCAGGAAGCCGATGCCGGGAATTCCGAGCCGGTGAATTTCCTGCTGCTGCTGCGGGGTAATTTCGCGCTTGAGCCAGACGAAGCCTTTGCGGCCCGACAGGCGCTCGCGCGTTTCGATGGTGTCGAGATCGGGCAAGGTCGCGGTCAGAAGTTCGATGGCCTCGTCCTTGTCAATGATGCGGCGCGGTTCGCCGAACAGGCTGGGTGCCTTGACGTCGGTTGCGAGAATTTCGCCGTTGCGGTCGACGATGTCCGGCCGCGCGGTCGCAATCGCATCCTGCGTGGCGCTGCGCCGTGCACTGTGGCTGTCGGTACCGGTCGCAAACATCACAAGCCGGCCTCCGATCACGGCATAGACCGCGACAAAGGCCAGCATCACGAAGCCGACGCGGGCGCGCGCTTTGGCGGCGCGGTCGACATTGCGCCCGTAAAGCAGGCTGCGGACCAGCCGCTGGCGCCAGGGTTCGCGTTGTTGCAGGGCAGGCAGGCGAGCGGTCATCGCTGTCCCTCCTGGGCCGGGATCGAACCCGTCGTCGCCGGCGCATCGGACGATGCTTCGATGGTTTCGAGCATCGAACCGATCGGATCGGGATCGCCGGGTTTCACGAGGCTCGGCGGCCGATCAGGCAGGTTCTTGAGGGAATCGTATTGGGTGGCGTTGAGCGGCTTGAGGGGCAGGTGACGCTCGGTGAGCCCTTGCAGCCGCAGCGGCGAATCGAGCTTGGCCCATTCGGCACGCAACACCGCGATCGCATCGCGCTCTTCGCGAATTTGCGCGCGCAGCCGCAGCACACGCTCTGTGCGCTCGGTCGATTCCATCTTGATCCGGTAGACATAGGCGGCGGCGAACACCAAAGCGCCGATCACAAGGAGATGGATGATGCGCATGGCTCAGCCTCCCCTCATCACGCTGGCCAGCGTCGGCCACTCCGGCAATTCGCCGCGGCGATGGGCCGGCGCCTCGGTGCGCGCGGCGGCGCGCAATTTCGCGGACCGCGCCCGCGGATTGGCGGCGACCTCGTCCTCGCCGGCGACGACCGGCCGCTTGGTGAGAATGGCAAAGCTCGGGGCGACCTGCGCGGCTTCGGGCTGATGCCGTGAGCCGCCGCCGGTCCTGGCACGCTCGCCAAGGAAGTTCTTGACGATGCGGTCTTCCAGCGAATGGAACGACACCACGACCAGCCGCCCGCCGGGCTTGAGCACGCGCTCAGCCGCGGCAAGCGCCAGATGCAGTTCGTCCAGTTCGCCGTTGACGAAGATCCGCAAGCCCTGAAACGTTCGCGTCGCCGGGTGAATATCGCCTGGCTTGGCGCGAACGACCCGGGCCACGAGATCGGCGAGCGCGCGGGTCGATGTGATCGGGGCCTCCTTGCGCGCGGCGACGATCGCCCGCGCCACAGCGCGCGAGTGACGTTCTTCGCCGAAGATATAGATGATGTTGGCGAGATTGGCCTCCGAGGCTTTGGCGATCACGTCCGCCGCGCTGACGCCGTCCTGCCCCATCCGCATGTCGAGCGGACCGTCGTTGCGGAACGAAAAGCCGCGCGCGGCTCCATCGAGCTGCATCGAGGACACGCCGATATCCATGACGACGCCGTCGACCGCGTCCACGCCTTGCGCGGCACAGACTTCGGCGAGGTTGGAGAAGCGGTCCTCGACCAGCGTCAGGCGTCCGTCCGAGCGATCGACAAGATCGAACCCGCCGGCAATCGCAGTGCGGTCGCGGTCGATGCCGATGACGCGCGCGTTCGGGATTTGCAGGATCGCCCGGCTATAGCCGCCGGCGCCGAAGGTCGCATCGACATAGACCCCGCCCTGGCGCGGAGCCAGCCAGGCGAGCACCTCGCGCCCGAGCACGGGAATGTGACGCGAACGCTCGGCCGGCTCGGTCATGACGGGTCTCCCGGCAAGAGCCGGAGCCGGAGCCGAACAGGGAACTCGGAGGCTTGGCAGTCCATGGCGCCTCGATAACAGACTTTTGCCTCGGCCATCCGGCGCTACGGAGCGACGTAAAGACGGAATTCGTGGGCCAGCCAGCCTGATCCGCGCCCAGCCTCGCAGCTTCGCCGAAACGTGCGGCGTCCCTTCCTGCGACCCTGGGATTCGAACAGGCACGTCAAACCTATGCTTCAAGCCCCCACCGCCGGTTCCCGACCCGGCCTCAAGGCGCGCGGCACGGCGTAGCCCCAAGCCGGCGGCGCCAACCAGGCCGAAAACCGGGCACAGCTCTTCACCAGTTAGTAACGACAGGTAGCGTTAAGAAAGCGTTGACGACCCCGCAGACCGATCAGCGACCGGCTTTCCGAATGCCTCAAGCGCCCAGTTATCCACCGGTGCACCGGGAAGTGATGCGTTCCGCACACAGTTGGGCAAAATGCAGGCGCGAATCCGGCTATGAGATTGCGTGCCCACCAACGTGGGAGAATAGTGGCGGGATATTTTGAAAATATGCCGTTGCCGTTGTCCTGCCTGCTTTTGAGTAGTGATATGTCGCTCGGTTCGTTCGCATCTCCTGTTCCTGATTCGAAGCGGCGCGCCACCCCGCTGCCCCGGCCGATCGCGAACATGCAGACCTTCAATCCCGATTCCTCAATCGCCTCCGACGTCATCCCGTCGGCCAATTTCGGCGAGCGGAACAAGGGCCGAACCCCGGATATGATCCTGCTGCACTACACGGGCATGCCCGACGTCCAGGGTGCGATCGCCCAGCTTTGCACGGCCGGCACCGACGTCTCGGCGCATTACATCGTCCTGGAAGACGGCCGCATCATCCAATGCGTGCCGGAATCCAAGCGCGCCTGGCATGCCGGCGTCGCCACCTGGGCCGGCGAGGACGACATCAACTCCTGTTCGATCGGTGTTGAAATCGTCAACCGCGGGCACGATTGGGGCTATCCTGAATATCCGCTGCGCCAGATTGCAGCCGTCATCGCACTGTGCCGCGGCATCATGCTTCGCCGCAACGTGCCCTCGCACCGGGTGCTGGGGCATTCGGACGTTGCGCCCTCGCGCAAGAAAGACCCCGGCGAAAAATTTCCATGGCATTCGATGGCCAATTCCGGCGTCGGCCACTGGGTTCAGCCGGCGCCGATCGTGCGCAGCGAAGGGCTCAAGCTGGGCACGATCAGCGACGCGGTGCGCGATCTGCAACTGGCGCTCGCCCGCTACGGCTACGGCGTTCCCGTCACCGGCAAATACGACACCACGACGATGGAAGTGGTCACCGCCTTCCAGCGTCATTTCCGCCCCGCACGGGTCGACGGCGTGGCCGATCATTCGACGCTGGTCACGCTGCAATCGCTGCTTGCCAGCCTGCCGGCGGATGCCACGGCGGCCGCGACAACTTAACGCCCAATTGCCGCCAATAACTGCCGTTGACTCCCATCATTTCGGCACGGGAGAATGAGGCCCTTTCAACAATCCGTCGCGGGATCCGGACGCGACGGCGAATGCCTGGGCTCGTTTATTTTGGCGACTGCGTTCAGCCCTGGTTCAGCACAGCAGGACGATCCAAGACATCGGGAATTGAACCGCGGGCATAGCCCTGATTACAAAGGGTTAGCCCCCCGGAGCATCTGCCCGGCGGTCCGATTCCGGGCGGCTGTTGCCGTGGAACAGGCGACCGTCGCCCGCTGAAGTCAGGAATGGGAGGAGTGGAGTAAGTGGCAAACGTCCTTGGAATTAACTGCGTGTACCACGAGTCGGCCGCGGCGCTGCTCGTCGACGGCAAGCTGGTCGCGGCGGTGGAGGAAGAGCGGTTCAACCGCATCAAGCACGGCAAGGAAGCGAGCTTCGACAACCCGCACCAACTGCCCGAGCGCGCGATCCGCTACTGTTTGAAGGCCGCCGGGCTCACCGCGCGCGACATCGATCAGGTCGGATACTCCTTCGATCCCAAGCGGCGCCAAAAATCGTATCGGCGCGAATGGTGGGACCCCAAGTTCGAAGAGACCTTCCGCCTTCGCATCGGTCAGGTGCCGGCAGCCCTCGACGAACTGTTTGGACGCACGCTCGGCAAGAAACTGCATTTCGTTTCCCACCATCTGGCGCATGCCGCTTCGGCCTATTTTCCTTCGGGCTTCGACCGCGCCGCCGTTCTCACCATCGACGGCATCGGCGAGACCGCCGGCGCATCGCTCGCCAAAGCGGTCGGCACCAGCGTCAAGGAAGTCGAGATCTTCGACTACCCGCATTCCCTGGGTTTCCTGTGGGAATTGTTCTCCGGCTATCTCGGCTTCTCGCATTACGACGCCTCAAAGACCATGGGGCTTGCCGCCTACGGCAATCCCGCGGTCTACCGGGAAAAATTTCAATCGATCATTCGCTCCGAGCAGGAGAATTTCGGAATAGCGCAAGGCTTCCTCGGCATGACGGCGGAAAGCCATGACAAGGTCGTGGCCTTGTTCGGCCCGCCGCGCCAGGAGGACGATCCGTTTGAACCAAGACACGGCGACATCGCGGCCGCACTTCAGGAGGCGACGGATGCCGCCGTGATGGCGCTGATCCGCCGCATCAAGCATCTTGTGCCGTTCGAAAACCTCTGCCTCGCCGGCGGTGTCGGCCTCAATTGCGTCGCCAACGAGGTGGCGCAGAAATCAGGCGAGTTCGCCAATCTCTTCATTCCATCGGCGCCGCATGACGCCGGCACCGCGATCGGCGCCGCCTTCGCGGTGCACGTCGACACGCAGAAAAAACCGCCGCAGCGCGGCTACTCGACGCCCTATCTCGGCCCGTCGTTCAACCGGCGCGAGATCGAGGCTGCGATCAAGGCATCGGGTCTGAAGGCGCGGCGAAGCAAATCGCCGGCAAGCGAGGCCGCCAAGATGATCGCCGACGGCAAGATCGTCGCCTGGTTTCAGGGGCGGATGGAGTTCGGCCCGCGTGCGCTCGGCAACCGCTCGCTGCTGGCCGATCCACGCCGGCCGGAGATGCGCGATATCCTCAACCAAAAGGTCAAGCACCGCGAGGACTTCCGCCCGTTCGCGCCGAGCGTGCTCGCCGAACACGCCGACGACTGGTTCGACGTCGGACCGCGTTCGGCAAGCCACGAGTTCATGCTGTTCACGCCGAAGGTCAATGCCGACAAGCTCGACCGCATCCCGGCGGTCGTACACAAGGACGGCACTGCCCGCGTCCAGCTCGTCAGCCGCAAGCTCAACCCGCGCTATCACGAACTGATTTCGGCGTTCCACAAGCTGACCGGCGTGCCCATCGTCGTCAACACCTCCTTCAACGACAGCGAGCCGATCGTGTGCACGCCGACCGATGCGATCGTCACCTTCCGCAAATCCGGCATCGACGCGCTCGTCATCGACGACATGGTTCTAGTGTCCCAGTCCTGACATTCGTATCCTGTCGCGGCGGGCACTATTACGAATGTCAGGACCAAAGGGACACCAGCGAATATATAATTCCAGTGTGGCTTTGACTCTGACGTTGCTTCCGAGAGCTCGCAGCACCCCTGAAAGGAACGTCAGTGTCGCCACACCAGCGGCGAAGAGCTGACGCAATCGAGTTCGGCCAGTCTGCGCGCATAGAGCCGTCGCAACGGTTCGAGCTGCGTGGCGACCGTTGCCTCAAGGTAAGCCTCGCGCGCCGCCTGATGCCGGCCGAGCCGGCGCAGCAGGTCGGCGCGCACCGCCGGCAACAGTTCATAGCCGTCGAGCGCGCCGCGGGCCTGCAAGGCCTCGATCAGATCGAGCGCACGCGCCGGACCATCGACCATCGAAATGGCGGCAGCGTGATTGAGTTCGATCACCGGTGACGGGCTGATCCGCAGCAGCACCTCGTAGAGGCCGGCGATCTGTTTCCAGTCGGTATCCGCGTGGCCTGGCGCCTGCGCATGGAGCGCTGCGATCGCGGCCTGCACCGCGTAAGGTTCCGGCAAGCCCGGCAGTTGCAACGCCTCATCCACAAGACGCAGCCCTTCGGCGATCTGGTTCCGATCCCAGAGCGAGCGGTCCTGCTCTTCGAGCAGCACAATGTCGCCCGCCTCGGTCTGCCGCCCGGCGCGACGCGCATCGTGCAGCAGCATCAAGGCGAGCAGGCCCTTCACCTCGCGGCGGCCGGGCATCAGGCGATCGAGCAGACGCGCCAGCCGGATCGCTTCACGCGCGAGATCAGGCCGCATCAACGCCTCGCCGGAGGTTGCGACATAGCCTTCGGTGAAAACCAGATAGATCACCGCGAGCACGCCGCGCAGCCGCTGCGCCAGCGCGTCGCGATCGGGCACCTCGTAGGGAATGCCCGCAAGCTTGATCTTCTGCTTGGCGCGGACCAGGCGCTGGCCCATCGCTTCCTCGCTCACCAAAAAGGCGCGCGCAGTTTGCGCATTGGAGAGCCCGCAGACGGTACGCAGCGTCAAGGCGACCTGCACTTCGGCCGCGAACGACGGATGGCAGCAGGTGAAAATCAGCCGCAGCATGTCATCGTCGAGGACGGCACTGTCTTCCTCCGGCAAGCACACAGCGTTCAGCAGCGTCTCGTGGGTCAACTCGGCCGCTTTCTGGCGAAAGGCGACTTGCCGGCGGATGCGGTCGATCGCCTTGTTGCGCGCGACGCTGACCAGCCAGGCCCGCGGGTTGGCCGGCATCTCGGCCGAAGACCAGCGTTCCAGCGCGGCCGCGAACGCCTCCTGGAGCACGTCTTCGGCGAGATCGAAATCGCCGACGAGACGGATCAGCGTGGCAAGCGCCCGCCCCGTCTCGTCGCGAAAGATTTTTTCGATCTCGGCTGGGGTCATCCTTCGCCGTCAGTTATACACCCAGATCGGGCGGACCTCGATCGAACCATACCCATATTTTGCGCTCGGAATGCGTGCGGCGATGCCGATCGCAGTGTCGAGATCCTTGGCTTCGATCAAGTAGTAGCCACCGAGTTGCTCGCGGGTCTCGGCAAACGGGCCGTCGGTGGTGAGCATCTTGCCGTCACGGACCCGCACCGTGGTCGCGGTCGATGTCGGTTGCAGCCGGTCACCGGCCTTGAAGTTGCCGCTCTGGATGATGGACTGCGTGAAGGCCTGAAATTCCGCCATCATCTTCTGGCCGGTTGCCGCATCGAGCTTGGCATACTCAGCTTCGTTCGAGTAAATCATCAGCAAATACTGCATCGCTCTGCTCCCATTGGATCGGCGTTATTGCCGACATCTAGTCGAAGAGGCCTGCCGCCAAACGACATCTTCACGATAATTATTTTTGGCTCGCGTTTGGCCGGGCTAACCGCTTGACGGCCTCCGCCATAAACCCCATGCCTTAACCGTCAGTCGGCCGGACGGCCGCTCCCCTCAAAAGGAGAGGAAAGTCCGGGCTCCATCGACATACGGTGCCGGATAACTTCCGGCGGGGGCAACCCCAGGGAAAGTGCCACAGAGAACGAACCGCTTCCTCCTTCGGGAGGCAGTAAGGGTGAAAAGGTGCGGTAAGAGCGCACCGCGGGTCCGGCAACGGAACCGGCAAGGTAAACCCCACCGGGAGCAAGACCGAATAGGGATGGCAACGCGGGTCGTTCGCGAAAGCGATAATGCCCGCGGGAGCGATGTCAGGCTCGCCGTCCGGGTAGGTTGCTCGAGGCCATGCGCAAGCCTGGTCCCAGAGGAATGGCCGTCACGTCTTGTTCGCGGCAACGCGGGCAAGGCCCTACAGAACCCGGCTTACAGGCCGGCTGATGCTGATCAACGAGGGGTTCGGCGGAAATCCGCCGGGCCCCTCGCCATTTTGGGGCCTGTCCCGCCGACCACCGCCGTCCCTTCTTTGCCTTGCGAGCGCCATATCGGCGCTCTATTGCTTGCAAGATCGGCCGGACCACCGGTCAGGGGGAACCTCTTGAGCCGCGCATTGTGTCGCATCCGGGTCGCGTTCGCGCTCGCAGCCATCGCGGTCGCTGCTGCCGGATGCACGGCTGCGAACAACGCGACGTCAGCGCAGGCCTCGGCTCAAAGCGAGCAGCCGTACAAGACCATGTACGGCATCACCAGCGAGGGCACGACCACCGATCTCTACACCGAATTCTTCGGCTCGCGCCAAACCCAACCTGCGCCCGCAACGACGGTTGCCACCGCGCAGCCAGTCCCGCCTGTCGATGCGCAACCGGCCGCACCCGTTCAGCCGAACGCGGTAGGCCCGAGTCCAGCACGATCGGGACGGACCACACCGGCGAGCCGCGCGCCTCAGCCGGCTGCGCCGCAGCCAGCTCCCGTGCAAGTCGCACAACAACCCGCCCCGCCCGCGCCGCCGCCGGAGCCGGACGCTCCGACCGCCTACGGCATCCCCTCCGGTGGTCATACCACCGATCTTTACACCGCGATCTTCGGACCCCGGCGCAACGACGGCCAATAAAAAATGAACGCAATGACGGTTGCGGTGCTGTTGTTCGGCGCGCTGGCCGGCGGCTTTGTATCGGGGCTTGCGGGTTTCGGCACCGCACTGATGGCGCTCGGCATCTGGCTTTATGTCGTGAAGCCCGATGTGGCGGTCCAGCTGGTGCTGATCTGCTCCATCATCGCCCAGACCTGGACCATGCCGTCGATCTGGCGGTCGATTGACTTCAAGCTGATATGGCCCTTCGTCGTCGGTGGCCTCGCCGGCGTGCCGGTCGGCACGCTCCTGGTCGCCTATGCCGACCCGCACCTGTTCAAACTGGCCGTCGGCATCCTGCTGCTGATCTTTCCGGCGGCGCTGTATTTCCAGCGCGCGCCGTTCGCCTCCGACATCGGCGGCAAGACCGCCGACACCGCCATCGGATTTGCCGGCGGCGTGCTTGGCGGCCTCGCCGGCCTGTCGGGTCCCGTTCCGATCCTGTGGGCGAGCATTCGCGGCTGGGGCAAGGATGCGCGCCGCGGCCTGTTCCAGACCTTCAACTGGACCATCCTCGCTGCCGCGCTGCTCGCGCAGGCAGGTTCCGGGCTGATCACGCGCGAAACCATGTGGCTCGCGCTTGTGGTATTGCCGGCAACGATCGGCGGTGCCTGGATCGGCGCCCGCACCTATCACGTCCTGAACGACGGCAACTTTCGCGACGTCGTGCTCGGCTTGCTGTTTCTGTCCGGCGTGACGCTGGTATGGAGCAGCCTGCCGTTGCCATAGCCGGCCGGCGGCCGCGATGCCTTTCGCATCACACCGCCGCCGCGCTGGTCGTAAGCTCGAAGGCCTGACGTTCGAACAGCCCCCGATAGACCCCTGCGCTTCGTCGGGTCAGCGCCGCATGGGTGCCCTGCTCGACGATCCTGCCCTGGTCGAAGACCAGGATCCGGTCGAGGCCGCGCACCGTCGAGAGGCGATGCGCGATCACGATCGAGGTCCGCCCCTTCATCAGCCGCTCCATCGCCTCCGTGATCAGCGCCTCCGATTCCGAATCCAGGCTCGAGGTCGCTTCGTCCAGGATCAGGATCGGCGCGTCGGCCAGGAACGCGCGCGCCAGCGCCACGCGTTGACGCTCGCCCCCTGAGAGCTTGATGCCGCGTTCGCCGACCAGCGTGCCGTAACCCTTCGGCAGCCGCCGGATGAAATCGTGCGCATTGGCGAGCCGCGCCGCGCGCTCGATTGCAGCCTCCCCGGCGTCGGGCCGGCCATAGGCGATGTTCTCGGCGAGCGAGCGGTGAAACAGGATCGGCTCCTGCTGCACGATGGCGATCTGGCTGCGCAGCGATTGTTGCGTCACCTCGGCAATGTTCTGCCCGTCGATCAGGATGCGTCCGCCCGAGACGTCGTACAGTCGCTGAAGCAGCTTGACGAACGTCGTCTTGCCCGAGCCGGACCGGCCGACGAGCCCGACACGCTCGCCGGCGCGAATGTCGACCGACAGGCCCGTATACAGCGGGGTCTGATGTCCACCGTAATGGAACGTCACGTCCTCAAACACGAGGTGACCGCTTGCGATCCGGATCGGAACCGCGCCGGGCGCATCGACGATGTCCATCGCCTCGTCATGGATCGCAACCAGCTCCTCCATGTCGTTCACCGAACGCTGCAGGTTGTTGATGTGCATGCCGACATCGCGCAGGTACGCGTGGATCACGTAATAGCTCGTGAGCACGTAAGTCACATCGCCCGGTGTGGCGCGGCCATAGATCCAGAGCAGCAAGGCGCCGCCGATCACAGAACCGCGCAGGCACAACAGAACCGCGAGCTGCGCGGCATTGGTGTAATTGTAGCGCAGCCAGGTGCGGTTCACGCGCCGTTGCCAGCGGCCCAGCACACGCGCCAGTCTCACGTCTTCGCGCGCTTCCGCGCCGAAGGACTTCACCACGGCGTTGCAGGTCAAGGCGTCGGCCAGCGTGCCGCCAACCTTGGTGTCCCAGGCGTTGGAGATCCGCGCCGCCGGCGCGATATATTGCGTCGAGAACAACACCGTCATCGGGACATAGACCAGCGTCCCCAATGCGGCGACCAGGCCAAGCAGCGTCCAATGCAATCCGAGCAGGATCATCGAGCCGAGCAGCACGATCAGCGACGGCAACAACGCCATCAATATCGTGTCGTTGTAGAGATCGAGCGCCCACATGCCGCGGGTGACCTTGCGCACGGTCGAGCCGGCAAAGCTGTTGGCGTGCCAGTCGGTCGAAAAGCGCTGCACGCGCGCGAAAGCCTCTCGCGCGACATCCGACATGATCCGCAGCGTGAACGGCACGATCGCCTGCATGCCGATAATCCGCAGCACGATCGATAGCAATCCGAGCGCGACGATGCCGCCGAAGGCGACGAACGCATCGTGCCGCGCACCATTCTGCGCCGTGCCGAGGGCAAGCGCGTCAACCAGGCGGCCGGAGTAAATCGGCATGAACAGATCGGCGACGGTCGCGCCGAGAAAACCGCCGGCCACCACGGCAGCCAGCCTCGGCTGCTTCAGCCAGTGGCCAAACACGAACGGAATGACGACGCGGATGGCAGCCGGCCTTTTTTTGGCGCTCTTCTTGGTTTCGGCAATCATGGCTCTCTTCCGCCCGCTTTCACACGCGCGACGGCTCCATTTGGACGCAACGCATTAAGGCAAGGCCTCGCGCGCGGCGAACTGAGTTTCAACGACTTGGGAAAAAGGACCGGGCCATCAGGTCCGATCGATGCTGTCGGTTAGCGGCCGTTAGCCGGCCCGCAGAGTATCCGGAAGACAAGCATCCAAGATTGGTTTCGGACGCAGGGATACGATCTGCGAAAATGTCGAAATCATGCAAATCTCCCCCGTTCGAGCCACGATGCCGCGCTTATAAAGCCATCGCTTCGGATTCGCAACACCGCGCCGAACACTCAAAATTGAAAATAGAGAAATTCGAGGCGCTGCCACATGCCAAACAGCGAGACCGCGATTGCCAGCGCCGATACCAGCGCCCAGACGAAATTCGGCCGCCAGCGCGGAGCGCGTGAGGCTTCCCGCGCGCGGCGGTATTCGCGATAGCCATAGAGTTCGGTCACGTTGGGCAGGCAAAGTGCGATCGCCAGCGCGAGCACGACCGCGGTGCCGCCGATCGCAAGCAGATATGTTTCGCCGACCACGATCGGCAAATCCATCAGCCGAAGAATGCCTGGCGAGTCGTAAGCCGAACTTCCGCCGCCGAGTCCAAACATCGCACGCAACATAGCGCACGCGCCGGCCACGGTCCTGGCGCGAAAGAACACCCAGGCGATCACGACCGCCGCAAACGTGACAGCCCACGCGGCGATATCGGCGAGATGATTGGAGGACGCGTCCTTCGCGGCGCCACGCCATCGCTGCCAGAGATGGTTGAGGCTGAGATAGATGCCGTGAAGGCCGCCCCAGATCAGGAAATTCCAGCCCGCACCGTGCCAGAGCCCGCCAAGCAGCATCGTCAGCATCAGATTGAGATAACGCCGCGCCTCGCCGAGCCGGTTGCCGCCGAGCGGAATATAGAGATAGTCGCGCAGAAAGCGCGACAGCGTGATGTGCCATCGCCGCCAGAAATCGATGATCGAGGTCGCCTTGTAGGGCGAACGGAAATTGACCGGCAGGCGGATGCCGAACAATAGCGCGAGCCCGATCGCCATGTCGGAATAGCCGGAAAAGTCGAAATAGATCTGCAGTGCGTAGCACAGCGTCGAAAGCCAGGCCCAATCCGGCGTGACCGCGCCGCCGGCATCGACATGGGCAAAGACCGGCGAAACGAATTGCGCCAGGTTGTCGGCAATCACCACCTTCTTGAACAGGCCGGCGGCGAAGATCGCTATTCCCCGCGCCGCGAGCACCGCCGAACGCGAGGTACGCCCGCGCTTGAACTGCGGGATCATCTCGGCGTGGTGAACCAGCGGCCCCGCGATCAGGTGCGGAAAGAACGACACGAACAGCGCATAGGCCACGACGTCGCGCTCGACCTTGGCGCCGCGCATCACATCGACCAGATAGGCGATCTGCTGAAATGTGAAGAAGGAGATGCCGAGCGGCAACACGACGTTGACGAGCGGCAGCGGCGCGCCGGTCAGCGCGTTGATGCTGTCGAAAATGAAATTGGTATATTTGAAATAGCCAAGCAGCGCGAGATTGAGCGCCACACCCAGTATGCCGACCGCGCGGCGGCGCGCGGCGTCCTCCATCAAGAGCCCGAGTGAAAAATTCGCCCCGATAGAGGCCAGCAGCAACACCAGATAGACCGGCTTCCACGCGCCGTAGAAAAACAGCGATGCGCCGGCCAGCACCAGAATGCCGGCGCGCGGCGAGTGTCGCCGCGCCGCGGCGAAGGCCAGGATCACCGCAGGCAGAAACTGAAACAGGAACGTATAGGACGAGAACAGCATCGCGGATGACTTAGGGATTGAGCCGCGACATCAGATATCGCGTATAGATCGGAATGCCGGAGGTGTTGACGTGCATCTCGTCGGCATAGTTATCCGGCGCGATCCCCGGAACGGACGCGATATTGAGCACGTCGAAGCCGCAGGCGCGGCCTGCATTCGTCACCAGCGCCACATATTGATCGTCCTTTTCACGCCATGCGGCGTCCTTGGCGCGATCGTAACGCGGTGCCCAGGGTGGTATCACCACGGTGACCTTCCGCGCCAGCTTTGCCATGTCGCAGAGCGCACCGGTCTCCAAGCGCGCCTTGGGTCCGCCGATGTCCCAGTGGGCATAGTGCGGATGGGAACCGAGAGCGGCCGGCCAGCGGTTTTCCGGCTGCGAGTTATCGAGAAAGAACAGGCCCGACGCGGTCAGCGGCTGCACCGGATGGCCAGTATGTCTCTCGGATTCCAGCCGCGACGCGAAAGCCTCGCGGATGAATCGGATCAGCGTCGAGACGCGCAGCGGCAGATAGGTCGTCATTTGCCCGAACACGCCGAGCCGGGCGACGACATCCTGCGGATTAAACACGGCCTGACGTGCGCCATCGTTGAACACAAATGGCGAAACGCTGATGACGACCTGCGCGTTGCGAAAAAGTTCGCTCTCGCCGCGCATCACGGCAAGCAGCGCCAGCGGCTCGCCGGCGTCGTAGGCGATATTGACCGCCGAACCCTCCGGCTTGCCGAGCAACTGCGCCGCCAGGCGCGGATCGACCTGATAGAGCATGCGGCTGTCGCCGCCAAAAATCAGATCCGGATGCGATGCGAGCAGCGGCAGCTTGACCGCCAGATCGACGGGGATGTCATCGTGAACGCGGCTCGCGACCGCAAGCAGGCCCGCGAGCACCACGAGCCAGGCCGCGGCGGTCAGCACCAGCAGCGCCGCGATCCATCTCGCGGAGGCCGCTTGCGCGCGGTGGAACGGACTTGTGGCTGGCATCATGCGGCCGTTCAACCACGGATTCCCGCGCCAGACAACCGACCTGCCGATCACCTCAAAGCGACGACTAGTGCCCGCCGCCACCTGCGATTGCGGCCGGGTTCGGCTTCTTCAGCAGCACGACCATGACGCTGAGACCAACATAAAACAGCGTCAGCATGAAGAACGCGTCGCCATAACCCATCACTACGGCTTGCCGATGCACGATTTGCGATAATTGCTTGAGCGCCATCAGCGCGGCATCGCCCATGCCTTGCATGCGCTGGGTGAAATCGTTGAGTGTCTCGGTCGCGGTGATGTTGCCCCAGGTGACGCGGTCCTGAAGCCGTGAAATATGCAGATCGGTGCGATCGTTCAGCACCTCGTTGATGATCGCAAGGCCGACCGCGCCGCCGAGATTGCGCGTCAGGTTGAACAGGCCGGAGGCATTCTTGACGCGATCGGCTTCCAGCGTGCCGAGCGCAATCGTGTTGGTCGGCACCATCGCGCACATCATGCCGACGCCGCGCAGAATCTGCGGCAGCAACAACTCGTAGAAGTCGTAATCCCGCGTGATCCAGGTCATCTGATAGGAGCCGAGCGCAAAGATGACGAGGCCGAAAGCGATGATCAGGCGCATGTCGATCTTCTGCATCAGCCGCCCGACGACCGGGGCCATCAGGAACATCGTGATGCCGGAAACGAACATGGTCTCGCCGATCATCAGCGCGCTGTAGCCGCGCACTTCGGAGAGGTAGCGCGGATACATGTACGTCAACCCATAGAGACCGATGCCGACGCAGAACGAGATCAGGCAGCCGACGCCGAAATTGCGGTTCTTGAACGCCCTGATGTCGACGATCGGCTCGTTCGCCGTCAGCACGCGGTAGAAGAACGCGATGGCCGAGACGACGCAGATCGCGGCGCAGACCGCGACCGAGGTGTCCTGCAGCCACTCATATTGCGGCCCTTCCTCCAGCACATATTCCAGCGCGCCGAGAAATCCTGCCATCGCGATCAGGCCGAACCAGTCGAAATGCTCGAGCAATGCGAAGTTCGGCTCGTCGAAATCGACCAGTGCCAGGACGCCGACGGTGATGATGACGCCGGGCACCACGTTGATGAAGAACAGCCAGTGCCAGGACATCAGATCGGTGATGATGCCGCCGACCGTCGGACCGATCGTCGGCGCCAGCGTCGCGACGAGGCCGATGATCGGGCCGACGATGTAGAATTTCGAGCGCGGAAACACCGTATAGGCGGACGCGAACACGGTCGGAATCATGCCGGCGCCGAGAAAACCCTGGATCGCACGCCACAGGATCATCTGCTCGATCGTGGAGGCGAAGCCGCAAAGAAAACTCGCGACCGTGAAGCCGGCGGCCGAAATCGCAAACAAGAGTCGCGTGCCGAGCGCGCGCGACAGAAAGCCGGACAGCGGGATCGCGATCACCTCGGCGATCAGATACGCGGTCTGCACCCAGGAGACTTCGGTAGAGCTGGCGGAAAGGCCGGCCTGGATATCGGTAAGCGAGGCGGAGACGACCTGGATGTCCAGGATCGACATGAACATGCCGAACACCATGATCAGAAACGCCACCAGCCGCCGCGGCTCGATGCGCTCGGCCGGCGGGGCGATCATAGTTGGGTCGGCGGTGGTGGCGGTCGCCATGTTTGGTTCGATCCTGATCTATTCCGCACCGGAAGTGCGCTCCCTCTCCCTTGGGCAGAGGTGACGACTGTGGATGAAGCGCAGCCTCCGCATTACTGCGGATGAATCATGGTCGGCGAATCGAGGTCGGCCTCGCTCTCGGCATCCGCGGCGCCGTCGGTGGTGTCGACGGTGGCGTAGACCGACATGCCGGCGCGAAGCAGATTCTGCCGTGCGACGTCCTTGGGCACGCGAATTCGCACCGGCAGGCGCTGCACGATCTTGGTGAAGTTGCCGGTGGCGTTGTCGGGCGGCAGCAATGTGAACACCGAGCCCGCGGCCGGCGAGATGCTCTCGACGATCCCTGAGAACTTGCGATGGCCGTAGGCATCGACCGAGATCGTCACCGGCTGTCCGGGCCGGATGCGCTTTAACTGCGTTTCCTTGAAATTGGCGTCGATGAAGACCTCGTCGAGCGGCACCACGTTGCCGAGGCGCTGGCCGACCGCGATGAAATCGCCGGTGTTGACCATGCGGTTTGAAAAGGTGCCCTCGACCGGCGCGCGCACCGACGTGAAATCGAGGTCGCGTTCGGCCTTGGCAAGCGTGCTCTGCAATTCCATGAGCTGGGCGCGCGCTTCGGCCTGCTGCGCCTTCGCTACCTCGACATTGCTTTCCGCGGCATCGACGGCGGCGCGGGCCGACTTCACGGCGGCCATGCCCTGGTCGCGGCCGGCTTCGGAAACTTCGTAAGTCGCCCGCGAGGCGTAGCCTTTTTCGCTGAGCTGCTGCTGTCGATCGTAATCGAGACCGGCGCGCTTCAATCCGGCCTCGGCGGAGGCGAGTTGCGCCTTGGCCTGCTCGGCGGCGCTTTCCTGCGCGATCACCTGGCGGCCGAGCCGCTCGATCGTGGCCTGCTGGGTCGCAATCCGGCTGCGCGCCGCATCGACCGCGATCCGATAGTCGCCGTCATCGATCGTGGCAATGATGTCGCCGGCGCGCACGCGCATATTGTCGTTGACACGAACGTCGGTGACATAGCCCGCCACCTTGGCGGCTAGCGTCGCGTTATAGGCCTGGACGTAGGCATCGTCGGTCCACACCGTGAACCGGCCGACGGTGAGCCAGTGATAGCCGTACCACCCGGCGCTGCCGAGAACGGCCACCAGCAACACGCCCATGGTCAGTCGGCGCCGGGCGGACACGCGCCGCTTGCGTGCGGCGACCGGCGGCGCGACCGCTGCTTCGGCGGGGGCTTTCAGGACAGGAGCGGGCGCCGGGGCCACTGCTGGGGTTGGCATCGGCGGATCGGCAAGCTCCGCCGTCGGCGAAGTGGATTTCTGCTCGTCAGCTGCCGTCGGCACCCCAGCCCTCACATCACCCTGCGGCCAA